>JAHFRC010000013.1:0-18189 GCA_023259015.1 Nitrosomonadales bacterium
TGGCGTCAAAATTCGCCGCGTTGTCCAGCACGATCAGCACATTGGGATTGCCGGCCAAGCCGCTGAGGCCGCTGTAGATGTCAATGTCTTCCGCCACGCCGGTTGCGGCATGACCCAGCAAGACAAACAACAGGCAGGTTAATATAAGTCGCGTCGTTTTCATAATGACACCTCCATACTGCAAAATTCAGTTACCTTGGTTACGGCAAACACACTTCACCAATCAACAAAACTATGGGCAGGCTGTTCCCGCCGGCACGCGGGTGTATACGCCCTGATGCACGGCAGTGTTCGCCCCGGTGTTGGTGTCGGCCACCGTGGCGCGGATATCCCATTGCTGTTTATAACACCATGATTGCGCCGTTGGCGACATGACACCAGAGGCGCCCACGATCCCGGTATTGCTCGCTGCGCCGCTGCCGAGACACACGGCGTCAGCCGCAATGGCGGGATTCAGCTCGCCGTTGGTAATCCCGATGGATCTCGTGCAGGTGGGTGTTTCAACTTGCGCGGTGTAGGTCGCTGCCCCAAAGGTCACCGCAACGGCTGATGCCGCCGGAGCGGCGGTGAAGTTGCTGCTGATTATTTGCTCGATGCCCTGCTGCGCAGCGGCATTCGCTTCCTCGCGGAATTGCGCATTGCCCACTACATGTATACTCGTTGTCGTGGCATTCATGGCGGAAATTGCAATCAGCGTCAGCAATACCAGCATGATAAGCGCCACCAGCAGGGTGCTGCCGCGCTGTTTGTGCAACAGGATCATGGCACTTCCCTCCGGCTGGATGGGTTAACCAAACGCACTACCTGGGTGTAGGCGTGGCGTTTATAGGCGTTATTGAAAGGTCCAAACGCGCCTGCGTTTCCAAGCGCATAGCTCTTGGTGTCGGTATAACCACTGGTAGTCTCGTTATTTCTGGCGATTATATTGATCTTTACCGACATGATATTCGGCCAATCTGCGGTAGCAGGGGCGGCTATATAACTATCGGCGGCGCCGTCAGTGCCTGAATCCAGTCCAAAATCGATTTGCATGTATTCGATTCCCTCGACCAATGGCGTGGTCACGAAAGCACCTGTCGCATCAATCTCCAATCTCTTCAATGTGGGAATGCCGTCACCCACCTTGTTGTCAGGCGACACAAAGTAAACTTGTACCAGGAAAGGGCGCAGGTTTGCGGAAGTTGCGCAATCTTTGTTACGAAAAGTAGTGAAGTCCGCTGTGCCGGGAGCAATCTGATATGGGGTGGTGTCCGTTGCGCAATTCGAAACCTGGAAATAGATTGCGGCAGCATTGGCAGCGGCAGGCGCTACAGCGGATGTGCTGGCGCGACGCAGCACCAATATGTCGCTGCCGGCCTTTAATGTAGTGGCGCTGCCTGCGGTGTATGTAAAACCGCAGGATGCCGGCAGGCCTGTAATTTGGCTGGCCTGTGTCGCCGCATTGTAGCCTTGGACATGATGGAGCAATACATCAAGACTGGTTGCAGCATTGGTAATGTTTGCTATATCACATGGGTCGGGAGTTGCGGCGGGTGTGCCGCTGGGTTTGTAGTTGCCGTAAAAGCCAGCCAGTCTCAGATTGTCGGACAGCAGTTCCAATGCATAGCGGCCGTTGTCGATCATCCGGTTCGACTTATCCAATTCGGCACGCGTTCTGCTCTGGTTGATGAACAAGGTGGAAAGAGCGGAAAGGATGAGCAGGCCGATTGTAATGGAAATCATCAGCTCAACCAGTGACAAACCGTGCTGCATCTGCCGTTTCGCGAAAGCGCGACTGGGTGTAGTGTAATTCATGTCAGAGCAGGTCCGCTATGTTGACTGGGATTGCAACCACGCGGCGCAAGGCATCGTTGGCGCCAAACTGGTTTTGCCCGCAGGTGATGGATGGCGCGGCGGTGCTGTTTAATCCCTGCCATGCCACGGCCACCAGGTATTGTGCGGAAACACCGGTAGCAGGCGCTATCGTCTGGGTTATGCAACCCTGTGCGCCGATCATTGCACCCACTTTTGCCGCACCCTGTACTTCGGCGGCGCCCAGCAATGCGTTGCACCACTCGTTCAGGTCTTTGCTGGCAACGGTGGCTCCTGCTGCCGGGCATGAGGCCGCCGGGTTCAATGTGGTTACATAGGCGGCGGCATTTTTGCGATTGGCCTCAATCCGGCTTGCCATGTCTTTCAGCAGGATCAATGCCTGGGAGCGCTGGTATGATTCCATCTGCGCGGTGAGCGCCCGTGCTTGCAGCCCTGCCAGCCCCAGCAATCCAATCATCAGGATTATGATGGTGACCAACACCTCGATCAAGCTGAACCCCCTGCTGTTAGCTGGGTGCAAGGCGGCATTTTTACTATAGCCAATCATGCGCAGGCCCCCTTGGCGGCACGAGGCATTCCGCTCAGTTCAATCGTGATGCAACGGACATTGGCGGTTGGCGTTGCGGAAGTATCGATCTGGAAAGTAGGAGTGGCAGTTGCCCTTCCGGTGCGTGTATAAGTAATCCCTGTCGCGCCTCCTGGCAGAACGGTGAAAACAATCCCTTTCATTGCTCCCTGTGTGCTGATCACTTCTCCGCCGGCTGCAGTAATAGACCATCCGAACTCGTTATTTGCGTACGGTACGCCAGTCAGCGTGACATTGCTGTTCCGTTTGATAGCCTCGCTTCTAGCCAGGCTGAGGCTGGAATAGAGTTCGAAGCTTGCGTTTTTCACCCGCTGGCTCTGGACCAACGATTGAAAGTTGGGTACGGCAAGGACTGCCACCACGCCTGCGATTGCCAAAGTCAACAAGAGTTCGGTGAGGGTGAAACCGGTTGAATATTGGCGCTGGCATTTCATGATTGTTTACCATTTGGCGGCGGGTGTTTTGGTGCCGTCGCTGCTCAAGGTCAATGCGCCGTCGCTTGCCTGCCGTGAGCTGGTAGGGGTGGCGGTGATGATGAATGAAGGTGGAGGGCCCGCAGCCACAGTAATAGTGCAGCAGCCAGCATAGTTATTGCTGACCTCGGTAGGCGCCGCCACTCCCAGCGTAGCCAAGCTGTTTGTGTAAGTGCGAGCATCCAACAGGTATTGTTTTTCGCGGCTTGCCACATCCATCATGAAAGCTTGTGCAGCAGCGCGGTTGCCTTTGATTACATAGTTCTGGTAATTTGGCATGGCAATGGCAGCCAGAATGCCGACTATCACCACTACGATCAGCAACTCGATCAGGCTAAAGCCTTTTTGCAATCTCATGTTGTCCCCCGGAAATTTTTCATAATGCAACGTTAAAACACAATTGGAAAACATGGCTAGTGTAATCCGATAAAAGGTGTTTTTGCCAGAATCGGCGGCAACCGGCTCGATCCGTTCAGCCACGCCGCTTTCTTGACACTCCCATCAACCTCCCCGATACTTGACGCATCGCATTAGTCAGGGCTTTCTGCTTTGGACGGGTTCTCATTGGGTACGTTGTTTTTTGCCCTTGTTGTAATTCTGGTTTGTTCCGGTTTTTTTTCTTCTTCCGAAACCAGCATGATGGCTTTGAACCGCCACCGGCTGAGCCACTTGGTGCGCAAGGGTAATAAGAGCGCCAAACTCACCGCAAAATTGCTGGCGCAGACGGACAAGTTGCTCGGTTCCATCCTGTTCGGCAACACCTTGCTTAATGTGGCAGCGGCGACGCTCACCGAAGTCATCGTGTTGCGGCTGTTTGGGGATCATAACAGTGTGGCGTTGATAGCGGGATCTCTGGTGATTACCTTTACCATCCTGGTGCTCAGCGAAATCATGCCAAAAATAATTGCGGCCAGTTTCCCGGAGCGCGTGGCGCTGCCTTCGAGTTATGTACTGTCCTTTCTTATCAAATTGTTCCACCCCGTAGTATCCGTTGCCACCGCGCTAGTGCGCCGATTCCTGTGGTTGTTGCGCATCAAGGTGCAAGTCGACCAGAGCAAGTACAAGATGAGCATGGAGGAGTTGCGCATGCTGGTGCTGGAGTCAGAACAGTTTTTGCCACGCAAGCACCAGAAGATGCTGCTCAACCTGGTGGACATCGAACGCATTGCGGTGAATGATGTGATGGTGCCGCGCAACCAGATCGAGGCGCTTGACCTGGACGCCGAACCCGGCGTATTGCGTGAGCAGTTGGCAACTTGCCACCATACTCTGCTGCCGGTGTACGAAGGGAGTCTCGATAATATTGTGGGCATTTTGCACGTGCGCCGTGCCTTGGCGCTGATGCGGCGCGAGGATTTCGCGCGTGAGGAGTTGCACGATTTGTTGCACGAGCCTTACTTCATCCCTTCCGACACGGCGCTGCTATCGCAGTTGCAGCATTTCCAGGAGCGGCAGATACGGCTGGGGCTGGTGGTGGATGAATACGGCGAACTGCTGGGATTGGTGACGCTGGAAAACATCCTGGAGGAGATCGTTGGCGATTTTACAACGCAGTCGCCTGCGCAGACCGGCAGGTTCCTGCGACAGGATGACGGCAGCCTGCTGGTTGAAGGCAGTACGCCGTTGCGCGACTTGAACCGCAAGCTGGGAGTGCGTTTCCCGCTGAGTGGCGCGAAGACGCTGAATGGCTTGATTCTGGAGCATCTGCAGGATATCCCGGAAGCGGGCACCAGCCTGAAAATTGCGGACTACCCGATTGAGATCATCCAGACACATGATCGCGTGGTAAAGGTGGTGAAGATATTTCCTGCGTTGCATCAGAAGGCAAATGAATAGCAAACAGCCGGTTTAAAGTGAACGTGACAAAGCGGCACTGCATTCCCCTCCCTCTCGCAGATAACCATCAACCAGGCTTCATCTTCTGATAGCATGGCCGTTAGCCGCTTTACAATACCTGCAAAGCTCGGCATGATAAGAAGGGTTTGTCATTAAGGAAACGCCATGGCCGCGGATAAGAAAACCGAAAATAAGAAAGAGCCCCAATTCTCATGGGAAGGGAAGGATAAGTCCGGCAAGATAACCAAAGGCGAAACGCGCGGCGCCACTAAAGAAGTTGTTTCCTCGCAACTGCGCCGCCAAGGCATCACTGTCACCAAGATCAAGAAAAGCAGCAAGGGCGGGGGCAAGGTTTCCGAAAAAGACATCACCCTGTTTACCCGCCAGCTTGCCACCATGATGAAATCCGGCGTACCGCTGATACAGTCATTCGACATCGTGGGCAAAGGGCACAGCAATCCGGCTGTCGCCCGCCTGTTGCTTGACATCAAGACCGATGTGGAAACCGGCAGCAGTCTGGCACAGGCATTCAAGAAATACCCGTTATACTTTGACGAGTTATATTGCAACCTGATTGAGGCGGGGGAACAGGCCGGTATTCTGGATAGCCTGCTGGATCGCCTTGCAACTTACAAGGAAAAAACCCAAGCCATAAAAAGCAAAATTAAGGGGGCCTTGTTTTACCCGGTTTCCATTGTCGTAGTGGCCTTCATCATCACTGCAGTGATCATGATTTTCGTAATCCCGGCATTCAAGGAATTGTTCTCCAGTTTCGGCGCCGACCTGCCGGCGCCGACACTGGTTCTGATGGCAGTCTCCGACTTTTTTGTCGCGTGGTGGTGGGCAATATTCGGCTGCATAGGCGGCGGCGGATATGTATTTTTTTACTTCTGGAAACGCAGCAAGAAAATGCAGCATGTAATGGATAGGCTCATGCTCAAGCTTCCGGTTTTCGGGCCGTTGGTGCGCATCGCCTCCGTCGCCCGCTGGGCGCGCACCCTGTCCACCATGTTTGCGGCTGGTGTGCCGCTGGTGGAAGCGTTCGATTCGGTGGCGGGCGCAGCCGGCAATGCGGTATATTTTGATGCAACAAAAAAAATACAACTCGAAGTCAGCACCGGCACCAGTTTGACAGTGGCCATGCAGAATACCGGGGTGTTTCCCAGCATGGTATTGCAAATGGCGGCGATTGGTGAGGAAGCTGGTTCGCTGGACAGCATGCTGGGCAAGGTAGCCGATTTCTATGAGGCCGAGGTGGATGACGCAGTGGCGGCATTGTCCAGCCTTATGGAACCTATCATCATGGTGGTGCTCGGCACGCTGATCGGGAGCATGGTAGTAGCGATGTACCTGCCGATATTCAAAATGGGTTCCGTGGTTTGATAGCAAAAAATACAAACGGGCATGATTAGCTAGCTGCACTTTTTGTGAACACACTCACCTTATCGTGACTCTATTCATCTTGCTGCAGCAAGGCTCTCCGCCTAATCACCATCTTGTGCAGCATAGCCGGCCTGATAGCAGGTGGCTCCTCCAGGCGGGCTAGATATTACCTACGTATGCCTGAAATATTCCACATACTCCAATCATCTCCTCCTGTATTTATCAGCGCCTGTGCTGTAGTGGGATTAATGGTCGGCAGCTTTCTGAATGTGGTGATCCACCGCCTGCCGAAGATGATGGAATTCGAATGGCAGGCGCAATGCGCCGAACTCAATGGCAAGGCCGTGGAGGAGGCGCCCCACTATAACCTGGTCGTGCCGCGCTCAGCCTGCCCGCACTGCGGCCATAAGATAGGCGCGCTGGAAAATATCCCTGTCATCAGCTATCTGATGTTGCGCGGCAAGTGCAAGGGCTGTGGCGCGAATATCTCCATGCGTTACCCGATAGTGGAATTGGCAAGCGGGTTGTTGAGCGGTTTAGTCGCATGGCATTTCGGCTTCGGCATGGCTGCATTGGGTGCATTGCTGTTTGTCTGGGCGCTGCTGGCGCTGGCCTTTATTGATTTCGACACGCAATTGCTGCCGGACGACATTACCATGCCGCTGTTGTGGCTGGGGTTTCTGTTAAACCTTTCCGGCACTTTCGTCAGCCTGCTCAACGCCGTCCTCGGAGCGATGGCTGGATACATGGTGTTGTGGTGCGTGTATTGGGCATTCAAGCTTGCTACTGGCAAGGAAGGCATGGGCTACGGCGACTTCAAGCTGCTGGCGGCGATTGGCGCGTGGCTGGGCTGGCAAATGCTACCGCTGGTCATCATACTCTCCTCGCTGGTAGGCGCGGTGGTTGGCGTTTTCCTGATCGTGGCGGCACGTCATGGCCGCAACGTGCCGATCCCATTTGGGCCCTATCTGGCTGGTGGCGGCTTGATCGCGCTGCTGTGGGGGCAGGCATTGACGCAAAGCTACCTGCACCTGCTTGCAACGTGATGAGCTTCAGCATTGGCCTGACGGGCGGTATCGGCAGCGGCAAGAGCACCGTCGCGGCGCTGTTCAGGGAATGTGGCGCCACGATCATTGACAGCGATGAAATTTCGCATCGGCTTACCCAGCCCGGCGGTGGGGCTATTGCGGCGATTCGCGCCGCGTTCGGCGATGGTTACATTGATGCCGACGGGGCGCTGGACAGGCAAAAAATGCGCCAGTTGGTTTTCTCCGATCCTGCCGCCAGACGGCGCCTGGAAGGCATCCTGCACCCGCTGATCCGCACACAAATGCTGGTGCAGGCAAAAGCCCATGCCGCCACTTCCGCCTATTCGCTGCTTGTGATCCCACTTTTGTTTGAGACAGCGAATTATCTCAAGCTGGTGCAGCGCACTCTGGTGGTGGATTGTGCGGAAGCCGCCCAAGTCGCGCGCACCATGCAGCGTAGCGGGCTGAACGAACACGAGGTGCGGGCCATCATGGCGCAACAGGTATCACGCTTTGAGCGGTTGCGGCGTGCCGATGACATCATTCAGAACGATGGCGCCCCGGATGCCTTGCTCCCCAAGGTCGAGCAATTGCACCGGCGCTATCTTGCACTTTCCTCAGGAAGCAATTGACGATATGCATCCATTCACAATATATTGCCGGACATTGTCCGAATTTAAACGCATACCAACACTTACCTTTGCGCCTTGATTAGCTACGATTTCCCCCTCAATGAGCGTATGCGCACATTGCTGCGCCTGGAGGATCTCTTTGCCAAGATGGCATATTTCACGGAGAAAGCGAGTGCCGCCGACCATCATGTCGCACTGAACATGCTGTTTGAAATCCTCGAAATTGCCAGCCGCGCCGACCTTAAATCAGATTTGTTGCAGGAGTTGGAGCGCCAGAAACGCCAGCTCTCCGCTTTGCACAACAATCCGGAAATTTCCGAGGCTGCGCTGAATGCGGTGCTTGGTGAAATCGAGGCCGCCACCAACACGCTGTTTGATATGAGCGGCAAGATAGGACAGCACATTCGTGAGAACGAATGGCTGATGAGTATCAAGCAGCGCGCCTGCATCCCCGGCGGGACATGTGAATTTGACCTGCCTTCATACCATTACTGGCTGCACCAGGATGCCATGCTGCGGCGCAATTATATCAACGCTTGGCTGGCTCCATTGTTGGCCATAAGCGATAGCCTGGACATCATCCTTAAGCTGTTGCGGGAGAGCGGAAAGACGCACCATTTTATTGCCCGTCAAGGCAGCTTCCAGCAAATGCAGGGTGGCCGTGTGGCGCAAATGTTGCGCCTCAGCCTGGATAGCAAACTGCCATGCATTCCGGAAGTCAGCGCCAACAAATACGTATTGAATATTCGTTTCATTGTGGCCAATTATGCGGCCAAAAGCGCCTTGTACGAGCAGGATGTGGCTTTCGACCTCACCTTTTGCGCCCTTTAGGCATGGCAAATAAACCGGTTGTTGTCGCATGCCCCTGCTGCGGAAAGGAGGTGGTATGGAACAGCGAAAGTCGCTATCGTCCGTTTTGCAGCGAGCGCTGCAAATTGATTGACCTTGGGCAATGGGCCGCGGAGAGTTACCGCATCCCGCAGGATGAGAGCAGCGTGGAAGAAGATCACCCTCCCCAAGCTTGACGCAATAAGGCGATGCCGTGCGCGCCGCGCCGCCAGGCTTCTCCCATGTCGTCGCGGCTCAGCCCGCCCAAGGCATACACCGGGATAGCCGAACCAGCCGCAATTTTTCCGAATGCTTCCCAGCCGAGGTGCGCCGCACCTGGGTGCGATCTGGTTGGGAACACCGTACCCAACACCGCGAAATCCAGACCCAGATCTCCGGCACGATGCAATTCTTCCGCATTGTGGCAGGATGCCCCACACCACGGCAGATCGGGACGTGTGCAGCATGCGGCAAGTTGCACGCTGCTCAGGTGCACGCCATCTGCGCCGATTTCCCGCGCCAGTTCGACATCGTCGTTAACCAATATTTTGGCATCGTATGCATGCGCCAATTCCAGCACACGCTGCGACAGTGTGCGCATCCTGGCACGCGGCATGTTTTTCTCGCGCAACTGTATCAGCCGTAACCCATTGTTTAATGCGCCTTCCAGCCGACGCATGAATTCCTCTATTCCCAGTTCGGCTACGTTACTGACGGCATACAGCGAAGGCAATTCCAGCGCGCGCAGGATGGGGATATTGGCGGGCAACATAGGAGAAACCAAAACTTGTTCTTTTTCCAGCGAAGTGGAGAGGGTTGGAGCGGCGGGTCGCTGCCACGCAAACCGCTGCCCCTCACGCGGATGCAATTCACCGAGCCACTCAGTCACACGGAAAAAATTCAGCCGCACTGTTGCGTGAGGGTAAGTGAACACGCGCGTCACCCACGGGTAAGCGGTTTCGACTTCTATGCCAAGTTCTTCGCGCAATTCGCGCACCAAGGCATGGCGGGGTGTTTCTCCAAGCTCGATTTTGCCGCCGGGGAACTCCCAATAGCCTGGCCAGATTTTGTTGGGTGGGCGTTGCGCTAGCAGGAAAGAGCCGTCTGGGCACTGCAATACTGCGGCGGCGACTTCGACTGGTTTTGTTTTTTTAATTGAATTGTTCAAATTGGTCTCAAGTTTTCAGGCTAGATCAAAGGCAACTTTACCGGAGTGTTGAATTGAGTTTAAACTGGCTCATGTTTTGCATTGAATTTTAATCCTCACGATTTTATCTGTGAAAGGCTCAGGCTGTGGGCAGTTTTCTGGTTTTACCTTTTTTGGTTGATTGAGCTGAACTGTTTCTAGAACCGTAATTATCATTGCCGGTTTTCATAATATGGCAGTGTTGCGCCATCGTGTTAAACTCCACATCGAAGCTGGCTAGACAGTCGCTGCGCACCTTTGTGCGGAGAGGAAAGTCCGGGCTCCACAGAGCAGGATGCCGGTTAACGGCCGGACGCCGTGAGGCGATGGAAAGTACCACAGAAAACACACCGCCGATGGCCGGATTTTGCCGCCCGCGAGGGCGGCAAAGTCATTCAAGTAGAAAAGGGGCGAAAGCCCCGAATCTGGTTGAAACGGATCAGGCAAGGTTGAAATGGCGAGGTAAGAGCTCACCGCGCTGGTGGCAACATCAGTGGCAGGGCAAACCCCATCCGGAGCAAGACCAAATAAGCAGGCCATGACGTTGCTCGCGTCGCTTGCGGGTAGGTTGCTTGAGCGTCAGGTAACGAAACGCCTAGAGGAATGGCTGTCCACGACAGAACCCGGCTTACCGGCCAGCTTCACCTGTTTTGACGGATCAATGCCCATGAGTGCGCGAGTGAGCCAGCAACATTTGTGGACGCGCGTTTTTTCTCAATTGGTAAGGCATCAGAACCATATTATGGTGGTTTTGTTTAATCCGCTCTTTCTGCGCATCATTTCTTTTTTCTCTTCCAAAATTTCCAAGCTTATCCATTACAGATAGCTTTAGATTGTTTGTGCAATTCGTTCTTTATTAAAGAGATTTGCTATGCATTTATATTCTGAGCTAACTGCTTGTCCTGCAAAGAAAAAATCTGTTTTGTTGCTTGACCAAACGCACTTTTTTCAATATAGTAGGCATAAGTGGGAAAAAGTGGGTTTTAGTGGGAAAATAAATTCGGGGATAAATGGGTGTTTCAGGGAGCGTCACAACTCAATCTGGATAGCAAGGGTAGGCTCGCAATACCGGCACGGTATCGCGACATGCTGCTTGCGCAATGTGCGGGTAATCTGGTTCTGACAGCCGATGCCGACGGCTGCCTGCTGCTTTACCCGCAGCCCGAGTGGCTGCCCATCCGTGAAAAATTGATGCAACTCTCGGCTTTCAATCCACGCATTCGCGCCTTGCAGCGCTTTCTGGTCGGCCATGCGGAAGATGTGGTGATGGATGCCGCTGGACGTGTGCTGATTTCTTCTACCTTGCGTAGTTATGCCGTGCTGGATAAGCGCGTAATGCTGGTCGGCCAAGGCAATAAGTGCGAAGTTTGGGACGAGGCGCGCTGGCAGGCGCAGCAAGAAAAAATGAACGGCTTTACCGATGGTGATTTGCCTCCGGAACTGGAGGGGTTCACGCTGTGAGCGAGGGCTTGGCCCACACCACAGTTTTACTGCATGAAGCTGTTGAAGCACTGGCCGTCAAAGTGGACGGTACCTATGTGGATGGCACTTTCGGACGCGGCGGCCATAGCAGGTTGATTTTGGAAAAACTGGGCGCGCGTGGCCGGCTTATCGCATTGGACAAAGACCCGGCGGCAGTTGCGGCTGGGCAGTTGATTGCAGATCCGCGCTTCATGATGGTGCATAGCGGGTTCGCACATTTGACTGAAGTATTGCGCGGAATGCCGGTAAATAAGGTGGATGGCGTGTTGCTCGATTTGGGTGTGTCGTCGCCACAGTTGGACGATGCGCAACGCGGGTTCGGATTTCGTTTTGATGCGCCGCTGGATATGCGCATGGATACCAGTAGCGGGCAAACCGCAGCGCAGTGGCTGGAGTCGGTGGATGAAGCTTTGCTTGAAGAGGTGATACGGGGCTATGGCGAAGAACGGTTTGCTAGGCAGGTTGCAAGAGCGCTTGTTGCGGCGCGCAAGGAACGACCCATCGCTACCACGCACCAACTCAGTGAAATTGTCGCCAAGGCTGTGCGCACGCGTGAACCCGGGAAAGATCCGGCAACACGCACCTTTCAGGCTATACGGATTTATCTTAATCAAGAACTCGAAGAACTCGCGCAAGTTCTACCGCAATGCATGGACTGTCTGAAGCGGGGCGGGCGCATCGTGATTATTAGTTTTCACTCACTGGAAGACCGTATGGTGAAGCATTTTTTGCGCGATAAAGCACATGGCGACAGATTGCCGCACAAACTGCCTGTTCGCGCAGCCGATGTGCCCAAGGGCAGATTGCGCCTGGTCGGCAAGGTGGTGCGTGCCACACCACAGGAAGTGGCGGCGAACCCGCGTGCGCGCAGTGCGGTGATGCGCGTGGCCGAATACACCGGGGGTGTTGATGTCTAGAGTGCATCTGTTGCTCCTGCTGGTGGTGATAGTTTGCGCGTTGGGTGTTGTGACTTCGCAGCACAAGGCGCGCAAATTGTTTATGGAATTGCAAAAGGAAAAGGATGAGGCGCAACGCATGGAAGAGGAATGGGGCCAGTTGCAGCTTGAGCAAGGCACCTTGGCGACTCCGGCGCGCGTGGAAAAAATTGCTGCAAGCAAGTTGCAGATGCAGTTGCCGAAAAGCTGGCAGGTGCAATTTATTCGCGGTGAGCAGTTGAAGGGGCTAACAACGCAGCCATGAATTACGCCAGCAGCATACAAGTAACGGGGCTAAAGGAATTACCTCCTTGGCGCTCCCGCTTGTTGTTTGTGTTGCTGCTGCTGGGTCTTTGCATGCTGATGGCGCGTTCGATATATCTTCAAGGTATACACAACGATTTTCTGCAGCAAAAGGGTGATGCGCGATATGGCCGCATCGTCGACATTACTGCGCACCGTGGCAGGATTACCGACCGTTTTGGCGAGCCGCTCGCCATCAGCACACCTGTGGAGTCCATCTGGGCCAGCCCGCAGGAGGAAGGGGCGACGCCGTTGCAGTTGAAACAATTGGCGCAGATATTGGGCATGGATGTCGAGGAAGTAAAAAACCGTTTGTCCGATACCTCACGCGACTTCGTTTATCTCAAGCGTCAATTGCCGCCCGAGCAGGCGGAAAAAATCGTGAAAATGGGAGTACCTGGTGTTGCACTGCATCGCGAATACCGTCGCTATTACCCCGGAGCAGATGTGACGGCGCACCTGCTTGGCTTTACCGATGTGGACGACAACGGCCAGGAGGGAATAGAGTTGGCATTGCAGGAACAGCTTGGAGGTAAGGCAGGCAGTCAGAGTGTCATCAAAGACAGGCGCGGGCATATCGTCGAAGACGTAGCCAGCATACGCGCACCCAAGCCGGGCAGCGATATGATGCTGAGCATAGACAGCAAGATGCAATACCTGGCTTACCGCGAAATCAAGCTGGCGGTCGAGCAGCATCACGCCAAGGCGGGTTCTATCGTGGTGCTGGATGCAAAGAGCGGAGAAGTGCTGGCGCTCGCTAACTGGCCGAGCTACAACCCCAACAACCGCGCCAAAGCCGAACTCAAGACCATGCGCAACCATGCGGTGACCGACTTGTTCGAACCGGGTTCCACCATGAAACCGTTTACTGTGGCTGCCGCGCTGGAGGCGGGCAAGGTGACGCCGGAAACGGTCATCAATACCGAGGGCGGCGTATTCACTGTCGGCGGACGCAAGATTCATGACACCCATCCGGAGACGGTGCTCACTGTGGCACAAGTGATCCAGAAATCCAGCAATGTGGGGGCGGCCAAGATAGCGTTGTCGCTGCCGCCGGAAACTTTCTGGCGCAGCTTGAGCGAAAACGGTTTCGGCGCACAAACCGGCAGCGCGTTTCCCGGCGAGGCGACGGGCAAGTTGCGCGATTACAAAAAATGGCAACCCATCGAGCAAGCCACCATGTCATATGGCAACGGCATTTCGGTCAATCTGCTGCAACTGGCTCGTGCCTACACCGTATTCGCCAATGACGGCGACCTGAAGGCGGTGACGTTGCTCAAGCAGGATGTGCCGTCAGCAGGCAAAAAAATTTATTCCCAGGCTACTGCACAAGCGGTGCGCGATATGCTGGAACTGGTGGTCAAGCCCGGCGGAACCGCGCCGCTGGCGCAAATCAACGGCTACCGTGTGGCAGGCAAAACCGGTACGGCGCACAAATTGGAAAATGGGCACTACGTCAACCGCTACATCGCTTCGTTTGTCGGATTGGCGCCGGCATCCAATCCGCGCCTGATTGTGGCGGTAATGATCAATGACCCAAGCGGCGAGCAATACTATGGCGGACAGGTGGCCGCGCCGGTATTCAGCAACGTGATGGGCTCGGCATTGCGCCTGCTCAACGTGCCCAACGACGCGCCGCTCGGTAATGTGATGATGCCGCCAGCAGACATCATCAAGGAAGAAGCATGAATCTTTCAGGCTTCCGCACCGAACAGCTCGCTTCTCTGGGGGTGACGATCACGCGGTTGATTACGGACAGCCGCATGGTTGCGCCGGGCGATACCTTCGTTGCCTATCCCGGCGGCCAGGTGGACGGACGCCAGTACATCGCGCAGGCCATCGCCAACGGCGCCAACGCAGTGATCTACGAAAAGCTTGTGTCCGGGCACCCGTGGGAGGCGCACGGATTCAAGTGGAGCGAAGCTTGGCAGGCTCCTAACTTGGCGGTTGCCGATTTGCGCCACCACGCGGGAGAAATCGCCGATCACGTTTATGGCAACCCTTCGGGAAAATTGTGGATGGTGGGCATCACCGGCACCAACGGCAAGACTTCGTGCAGCCACTGGATCGCGCAATCGTTTTGCGCATTAGGTAAAAAAACTGCGCTGGTGGGCACCTTGGGCAATGGTTTCCCGGGTGCTTTGCAGCCTACGCTAAACACTACGCCCGATGCCATCACTCTGCACGGTTTGTTGGCTGATTATCTTGCCCAAGGTGCGCAGGCGGTGGCGATGGAAGTGTCATCCCACGCTTTGGATCAGGGGCGCGTGAATGGCGTGCAATATGACGTAGCACTGCTTACCAACCTCAGTCGCGACCATCTCGATTACCACGGCGACATGCAGAAATACGCCATGGCTAAACGCCGTCTGTTCGACTGGCAAGGGCTCAAGTATGCCGTGCTCAACCTGGATGACGCATTCGGCGCCGGATTCGCTGAGCAGTTGGAGGATGTAGAAGTGGTGGGTTACGGCTTGAGCGATGCCGCGCTGCAACTGGCGGAACGTCTCGGCATCCGCATGGTGTATGGCGGCGCGCTACACATGGGTGCGCAGGGGCTCGGTTTGCAAGTGCATTCCAGTTGGGGCGGCGGCACGTTGAGTAGCCCGCTGTTGGGGCGCTTCAATGCCACCAACCTGCTCGGTGTGCTGGCGGTGCTTCTGGTGAGCGGAGTAACGCTGGCCGATGCGTTGCGCGAACTGGCGCTGGTGCAGGCCGCACCCGGGCGCATGCAGACACTTGGCGGCGGCGATTGCCCTACTGTGGTGGTGGATTATGCGCACACCCCGGACGCATTGGAAAAAGTGTTGCAAGCCTTGCATGAAGTGGCTGCAGCCGGTAGCGGCAAATTGGTTTGTGTGTTCGGCTGCGGCGGCGACCGCGACCGGGGCAAGCGCCCGATGATGGGCGCCATTGCGGCCAGGCTGGCAGATAGCTGTATCGTCACCAGCGATAACCCGCGCAATGAGGAGCCGCACGATATTATCGCCGCCATCGTTTCCGGCATGGGCAAATGGAATTATCAAATCATCGAAGACCGCGCACAGGCGATCGAGCAAGCCATCGGCCTTGCGCGGGCGGCAGACACCGTGCTGGTGGCAGGCAAGGGGCATGAGCCATATCAGGAAATCAAGGGCGTGAAATATCCGTTCAGCGATATCGAGGTGGCGCAACGCGCGCTGGCATCGTGGTTCCTTCGAGAGGCTCAGGATAGGGAGGGCGCCAAAGCATGATGCTGCTGTCGCAGGCCGCGCAGGTGCTGGGTGGCAAACTCATCGGTAACGATGTGACATTCGCTGCCGTATCCAGCGACAGCCGCACGATTGCTATGGGCGACTTGTTCGTGGCGCTACAAGGGGAGAATTTTGACGGCAGCGAATTCGTCGCCGCTGCCGCACAAAGCGGTGCGGTAGCAGCGCTGGTAAACACCACGAGCTACCAAGGAGGTGAGCCAGCGTGCCCGCTGTTGCTGGTGGAGGATACACGCCTCGCCTTGGGCCGCCTGGCGGCGTATTGGCGTGAGCAGTTTGATATTCCCCTGGTGGCGGTGACCGGCAGCAATGGCAAGACCACGGTGAAGGAGATGCTGGCGAGCATATTGCGTACGGCGGCGGGCAGCACGGATGCAGTGTTGGCGACACAGGGCAACTTGAACAACGACATCGGCATGCCGCTCACGCTGCTGAAGCTGCGCGCCCATCACCGCTATGCGGTGATCGAGATGGGCATGAACCACCCCGGCGAGATCGATTACCTGGCACGCCTTGCGCGGCCTGATGTGGCCATCGTCAACAACGCAGGCAGCGCGCATCTGGCCGGACTTGGTTCGGTCGAAGCGGTGGCGCGCGCCAAGGGAGAAATTTTTGCGGGTTTGCCGGATAACGGCATTGCGGTGATCAATGCCGATGATGCTCATGCACCGCTTTGGCGCGAGTTGGCGGGCAACCATACGATCATCGAATTCGGCCTGGAAAGAAATGTCGCGGTACACGCACGATGGAATCAGCAGAACCATGGTGCACACATCGAGGTAAGCACGCCGCAGGGCGGCTTCGGCGCAAACCTGCAGGTGCCGGGAGTGCACAATGTGCGCAATGCGCTGGCCGCTACTGCAGCAGCAGCGGCGCTGCATGTAGCCTTGCCTGTCATCGCGGCGGGGCTGGAAAAATTTTCCGGCGTTAGCGGGCGCTTGCAGCGCAAGGCGGCGTTGCACGGCGCGGTGCTGATAGACGACAGCTACAACGCCAATCCGGCTTCGCTGCACGCCGCGCTCAAGGTGTTGGCGCAGGCTGAGGGCAAAAAAATCCTGGTGCTGGGTGACATGGGCGAGCTTGGCGCCGCCGCTGTGCGCCTGCACGGCGAGGTCGGCGCGGAAGCCCGCCGCCTGGGAGTGAACGAAATGCTGGCGTTGGGGGAATTGACCACCCATACGGTGCATGAATTCGGTGCGGGAGCGCGCCATTTTGAACGCATCGAGGATTTACTCGCCGCGCTGGACAAGGATATGGATGCAGGCAGCACGGTGCTGGTGAAAGGCTCGCGTTTCATGAAAATGGAACGGGTAGTTCGTTATTGCACAGGACAGGTGGAAACATGCTGCTCGCACTAGCGCAATGGCTGGCGCAAGACATCAGGACATTCAATGTGTTCGGCTATATCACATTGCGCACCGTGCTGGCCGCGATGACCGCGTTGTTCATTTCCTTCATGGTGGGGCCGATGATGATCCGCAAACTGACCGCCTACAAGATCGGCCAGGCGGTGCGCGACGACGGCCCGCAGACCCATCTGGTCAAGGCAGGCACACCGACCATGGGCGGCGCGCTGATCCTCACCTCGATAGCCATCACCACGCTGCTGTGGGGCGACCTCACCAATCAGTATGTGTGGGTGGCGCTGCTTACCACCCTGAGTTTCGGCGCCATCGGCTGGATGGACGACTACCGCAAGGTGGTGCACCGCAATCCCAAAGGGCTGTCGGCCAGCACAAAAATATTCTGGCAATCCATCATTGCATTGATTGTAGCGGTGTACCTGTGGCGGCATTCAAGCTTGCCGGCGCACACCGAATTGATTGTGCCATTTTTCAAATATCTGGTTTTTCCGTTGGGCGCGACCACGTTCATCGTGCTGACTTATCTGGTCATCGTCGGCAGCAGCAACGCGGTAAACCTGACCGACGGCCTGGACGGTTTGGCGATCATGCCCACCGTGATGGTGAGCGGCGCGCTGGCGATCTTCTCCTATGTTGCCGGCCATGCGGTATTCGCAAAATATCTTGGCGTGCCGCATGTTCCAGGCGCGGGTGAGATGGCGGTGTTTTGCGGCGCAATCGCCGGTGCGGGGCTGGCCTTCCTGTGGTTCAACGCCTATCCGGCGGAAGTGTTCATGGGCGACGTGGGCGCGCTGGCGCTGGGCGCGGCGCTCGGCGTAGTGGCAGTGATCGTTCGGCAGGAGCTGGTGCTGTTTTTAATGGGTGGAGTGTTTGTGGTCGAAGCGGTGTCGGTGATGTTGCAGGTGTCGTACTTCAAATATACCAAGCGGCGCTACGGCGTCGGCAAACGCATCCTGCTGATGGCGCCGCTGCACCACCACTTCGAGCAGAAGGGATGGAAGGAGACACAGGTAGTCGTGCGTTTCTGGATCATCACCATGCTGTTGGTGTTGTTGGGGTTGGCGACGTTGAAGTTAAGGTAGACGTAAGT
>JAHFRC010000013.1:18289-30455 GCA_023259015.1 Nitrosomonadales bacterium
AGACGTAAGTTATTTTGTCTGCTATGCGGGTTTTTAACTAACAACTTACGTCTTCTGACTTACGACTGTATTTTAGGAGAAACATTGAAACTCAGATGATGGAACTGGCTGACAAAAAAGTGCTGGTGCTGGGTCTCGGTGAGACCGGGCGCTCGCTCGTGCGCTGGCTGAGTGCGCAGGGTGCGCGTGTTCGCGCCGCCGACAGTCGCGATTTTCCGCCGTCGCTGGATGCCTTGCAGGAGCAATTCCCGCAGGTGGAGTTCCGCTGCGGCGTGTTTCGCAGTGAATTGCTGAATGACATGGACCTGGTCGCTGTCAGCCCCGGCGTGCCATTGCGCGACCCGTTGCTGGTGAAGGCGGCGGAGCGGCGCATTCCCATCGCCGGCGACATCGAATTATTCGCCCGGCAACTCGAGGCGGAAAACCAGAAGCTGGAAGCTGGAAACAAAAAACCTGTTGTTGTCGCCATTACCGGCACCAACGGCAAGACCACGGTGACCAGCATGGTCGGCGCGATGTGCCGGGAAGCGGGGTTGGATACGGTGGTGGCGGGCAACATTTCGCCTGCGGTGCTGGATGTCCTGCTGGATCGCGAAGGGAAGCAGCCGGACGTGTGGGTGCTGGAGTTGTCGAGTTTCCAGTTGGAGACAACCCATACCCTCAGCGCCGATGCGTCGGCAGTGCTCAATATCAGCGAAGACCATCTGGATCGCTATAACGGTATGGGCGAATACATCGCCGCCAAGGCGCGCGTGTTCCGCAGCAGCGGGCACGACGCCGGCGTGCAGGTGCTTAACCGTGACGATGCGGGCAGCATGGGCATGGCGCTGTCGGGCCGCCTGGTGATCACATTCGGAATGGGACTGCCTTCACCCATGCAGGAAGGCGACTGGGGGATCGAACGCGAAGGAGAAGATGTCTGGTTGGTGCAGGGGCGGCAGCGCGTGCTGAATGCCAACGAGTTGCAGGTTTCCGGTTTGTACAACGTGGCGAACGCCCTTGCCGCGCTGGCGCTATGCCGCGCTATCGGCTTGCCGCTACGCCCCTTGCTGAGCGGACTGCGCGCGTTCAAGGGGCTGCCGCATCGCGTGGAACGTGTCGCGGAAATCAATGGTGTGATCTATTACGACGATTCCAAGGGCACCAACGTCGGTGCGGCCGTGGCAGCTTTGCAAGGGCTGGGGCGGAGCAGCGTGCTGATCGCGGGCGGCGATGGCAAGGGGCAGGACTTTGCGCCGCTCGGCCCGGCGGTGGCGGAGCATGCGCGTGCAGTGGTGCTGATCGGGCGCGATGCGGGAAAAATCGCGGCGGCGCTGGAAAATTGCGGCATACCCGTGGTATACGCCGATGATATGGCCGATGCGGTGCGGCAAAGCGCCGCGCTGGCGCAACCGGGTGATGCGGTGCTGCTGTCGCCGGCTTGCGCCAGCTTCGATATGTTCCGCAACTACGCGCATCGCGCCGAGGTATTCATCGGTGCGGTGCATGAACTGGCCGGCACGGGGCATGAACGGGAGGCGTCATGCGCGTCGCAAGCCTGAGCGCTCCACGCCATGCGGTGGCGGAATACGATGAAATGCTGGTGTGGATCGTGCTCGCGCTGCTGTCCATCGGCCTGGTGATGGTGTATTCGGCATCGATTGCGACCGCCGAGGAAAGCAAGTTCACCGGTTTCCGCCCAACGTATTACCTGATCCGGCACAGCATGTTTATTTTTATCGGCATCGTGGCCGGGATGATGGCGTTTCAGGCGCCGGTGCAAACCTGGCAGAAATTGGCGCCGTATTTATTCATGCTCGGCGTGGTGCTGCTGGTTCTGGTGTTGATTCCCGGCATTGGCCGCGCGGTTAACGGCAGCCGTCGCTGGCTGTCGCTGCTCGTCATCAACCTGCAACCGTCCGAGCTGATGAAGCTGTTCGCCGTGCTGTATGCCGCCGACTACACGGTGCGCAAGGGCGTTGTCAAGCACACTTTCCGCAAGGCCTTCCTGCCGATGTTTGCGGTGATGACGCTGGTGGGCTGGCTGCTGCTGCTGGAACCGGACATGGGCGCGTTCGTGGTGATCTGCGCAATTGCGTTATGCACATTGTGGCTGGGCGGATTCAATCTCAAGGTGTTCGGCGGATTGGTGATCGCCCTACCGCTCGCGTTCGCGGCGCTGATTGTTTCATCGCCCTACCGCATGCAGCGCGTCATCGGCTTCATGGACCCGTGGTCCGACCCTTTCGGCAAGGGCTACCAGTTGAGCCATGCGCTGATCGCCTTCGGGCGTGGCGAGTGGTTCGGCGTGGGGCTGGGCGCCAGCGTGGAAAAATTGTTTTACCTGCCGGAAGCGCACACGGATTTTCTGCTTGCGGTGATTGCGGAGGAGCTCGGCTTCGCCGGTGTATGTACGGTCATCGTGCTGTTTGCCGGCCTGCTCATCCGCGCCTTCGCCATCGGCCGCCAGGCAGCCTTCCTCGACCGCCGCTTCGCCGCGCTGCTGGCACAGGGCATCGCCGTGTGGCTGGGCGTGCAGGCGATGATCAACGGCGGTGTGAACATGGGCGTGCTGCCCACCAAGGGCCTGACCCTGCCCTTCCTCAGCTTCGGCGGCAGCGGTGTGGTGGTGAACTGCATCGCGGCGGCAGTATTGCTGCGCATCGATTGGGAAAATCGCCGGATGATGCGAGGCCAGCCGATATGAATTTAATCCTCATAACAATGAGTGATGCAAAGCTTCATCATCTGGCGATTTCGGCGAAGGCTAACTTGCGTAAGCAAGTTAAGCCCCAACGGGGCGGCCGTAGCCAAAATCTCTTTGAGATATGGATGGCTCTTGGGCACATTTTTAGTTCCGGCATAACGTGCGCCCTGCGCACATTAGCCTGCACTGAAGATATGGACAGCGCGGAGGCATGTTATGTCTAGGTCCATTCTAATCATGGCTGGCGGAACAGGAGGCCATATCTTTCCCGCGCTGGCGGTGGCCGATGTGCTGCGCACACAAGATTGGCATGTCACCTGGATGGGCGCTCCTAATAGCATGGAAGCCGAGCTGGTGCCCAAACATGGGTATGAGATGGCGTGGGTAAATTTTTCCGGGCTGCGCGGCAAGGGGTTGTTGCGCAAGCTGCTGTTGCCGTTCAACCTGCTGGTGGCGTTGTGGCAGAGCGCTGTTGCGCTGCTGCGCCACCGCCCCGATGTGGTGCTGGGCATGGGCGGTTACATCACTTTCCCCGGCGGAGTGATGGCTGCATTGTTGCGCCGCCCGCTGGTCATCCATGAGCAAAATTCGATTGCCGGATTGAGCAACAAGACACTGGCGCATTTTGCCAGGCGCGTTCTGAGCGGCTTCCCGAAAGTGCTGCCGGGCGCCGAGTGGTGCGGCAATCCGGTGCGCGACAGCATCGCCCAGTTGCCCGAGCCGCAGCAGCGCTATGCCGCGCGCAACGGTGTGCTCAATGTGCTGGTGGTCGGCGGCAGCCTGGGGGCAAAAGCGATCAACGAATGCATGCCGCAGGCGCTGGCTTTGTTGCCGCAGGCCATGCGTCCCAGCGTGACGCACCAGACCGGCAAACAGAATTTCGAGATGGTGCAAACAGCTTATCAACAAGCGGGAGTGGATGCCGAGATCAAGCCGTTTCTGGAGGATATGGCGCACTACTATGCATGGGCGGATGTGGTTATCTGCCGCGCCGGAGCCTTGACCATAGCCGAGCTGGCGGCAGCGGGTGTGGCGAGCATCCTGGTGCCTTTTCCGTTTGCGGTGGACGACCACCAGACCGGCAATGCGCGTTTTTTGAGCGAGTGCTTTGCAGCGATCCTGTTGCCACAAAGCGAATTGACTCCGCAGCATCTGGCCGGTTTGCTGCAAAACATGACGCGGGCGCTTGCGCTGGAAATGGCGCAGGCGGCGCGTGCAGCGGCGCAACCGGCAGCAGCGCAACGCGTGGCGGAAGTTTGCATGGAGCTGGCGGTAACATGAGACACAAAGTTAAAAACATCCACTTCGTGGGCATCGGCGGCTCCGGCATGAACGGCATCGCCGAAGTGCTGCTCAATCTCGGTTTTCAGGTGAGCGGCTCGGATATTGGCACTAACAGTGCGACGAGGCGCCTCAATAAACTTGGCGCCACCGTGTATCTTGGCCATGATGTGCAGAATCTGAACAGCGCAGATGCAGTCGTGGTTTCGACTGCCGTGAAGCCGGACAATCCCGAAGTGCTGGCGGCGCGGGCGCGCAATATACCGGTGGTGCCGCGCGCCATGATGCTGGCCGAGTTGATGCGATTACGCCAGGGTATTGCGGTGGCGGGGACGCATGGCAAGACCACCACCACCTCGCTGGTTGCCAGCGTTCTGGCCAAAGGCGGTTTCGATCCGACCTATGTCATCGGCGGGCGGCTCAACAGCAGCGGCACCAATGCAAAACTCGGCACCGGCGAATTCATCGTGGCCGAGGCGGACGAGTCCGATGCCTCTTTCCTTTATTTGACACCCATCCTGGCGGTGGTCACCAATATCGACGCCGACCACATGGAGGCCTATGGCCACGATTTCGGCCGGCTCAAGCAGGCATTCGTGGATTTCCTCGAGCGCCTGCCGTTCTATGGCCGCGCCATGCTGTGTGTGGACGATGCCAATGTGCGTGAGTTGCTGGCGCGCACCAGCAAGCCGGTGACGACTTATGGATTCAGCGAAGACGCGCAAATCCGCGCGGCCAATATGCGCCATGAAGGAGGCCGGATGCGTTTCACCGCGCTGTGCCGCCACAACAGTGTGCCTGTGGATATGCAAGTCACGCTTAACCTAGCGGGCGCCCAC
Organism: Nitrosomonadales bacterium; assembly: GCA_023259015.1. Classification (GTDB taxonomy): domain Bacteria; phylum Pseudomonadota; class Gammaproteobacteria; order Burkholderiales; family Gallionellaceae; genus CAITJF01. The sequence continues at coordinate 23,096 of JAHFRC010000013.1, forward strand.
AACGTGTTGAACGCCTTGGCCGCGATTGCCGTGGGCCTCGAGATCGGTGTGGCGGAAGATGCCATCGTCACCGCATTGGCGGAATTCCAGGGCGTGGGACGGCGCTTCCAGCGCTACGGTGAGATTCAGTTGCCCGGTGGCGGCGCATTCACTCTCATCGATGATTACGGGCATCATCCGGTGGAAATGCTGGCCACGCTGGCTGCAGTGCGCGGCGCGTTTCCAGGCAAACGCCTGGTGCTGGCGTTCCAGCCGCATCGCTACACGCGCACACGCGACCTGTTTGAGGATTTCGTGAAGGTGCTGTGCAGTGTGGACGCATTGGTGCTGGCGGAAGTATATGCGGCAGGCGAGCCACCGATAGTCGCGGCAGATGGGCGCGCATTGATGCATGCCTTGCGTGTGGCCGGGCAGGGTGAGGCGGTGTTCGTCGAGAATATCCAGAATATGCCGCAGGCCATCATGCAGATGGCGCGCAAAGGCGATGTCGTCGTTACGATGGGCGCGGGTTCGATAGGCGGCATACCGAATAAATTGCTGGGAAAGTTTGACGGCGATGCAACGGGGCCAGTGCCGGTATTCCAGGCGCAGCATTCAGGTGAGCCATGAAAATGACCGAGCCGAAATATTTTGCTGATTTGGTTTTGCGCGGCAAGTTGAGCAGCAACGTGCCCATGAACAAATACACCAGCTGGCGTGCAGGCGGAGTGGCGGAACGCATGTACCAGCCGGCCAATCTGGGCGATCTGCTGGTGTTCTTGCGCGGCTTGCCGGCTGACGAGCCGCTGTATGCAGTTGGGCTTGGCAGCAACTTGCTGGTGCGCGACGGCGGGTTGCGTGGCACGGTGTTGCTGATGCATGGCGCACTGAGGGAGCTACGCCTGGAGAGTGATGGCCGCTTGTATGCCGAAGCCGGTGTGCCGGGCGCCAAGCTGGCGCGCTTTGCCGCCTTGCACAACCTGAGCGGCGCGGCGTTTTTTGCGGGCATACCCGGCACGGTGGGCGGTATGCTGGCGATGAATGCCGGCTGCTATGGCAGCGAAATATGGGATGTGGTGAAGCGGGTGCAGGTGGTGTCGCGTAGCGGTGAATTGCGTGAACGCACAGCGGCGGATTATGAGATTGGATATCGGCGCGTGGCGTTGCGTGAAAGGAGTGAGGAGTGGTTCACTGCCGCGTGGCTGCATTTACCTTCAGGCGATGGCAAGGTTGTGCGCGAAGAAATCAGGGCGTTATTAAGCAAGCGCATCGCCAGCCAGCCGCTGAACTTGCCGAATGCCGGCTCGGTGTTCCGCAATCCGCCGGGCGATTATGCGGCGCGGATGATCGAATCCTGCGGCTTGAAAGGCAGGCAGATCGGCGGCGCGCGCGTGTCGGAGAAGCACGCCAACTTCATCGTGAACGTGGGCGATGCCACGGCAACGGACATCGAAAATTTGATCAATGAAGTGCAGGCGGCGGTTGAGGAAAAAACCGGTATCAGGCTGCATCCCGAAGTGCGCATTATTGGTGAAGCAAAATGAAGAATTTCGGCAAAGTAGCGGTGCTGTATGGCGGGCGTTCCGCCGAACGCGAGGTATCGCTGAAAAGCGGCAATGCGGTGTTGGCCGCGCTACGCAAGAGCGGCGTCGATGCGCATGGCTTCGATCCATCCATGCAGGATTTGCACACTTTGCTCGATGAGGGCTACCAGCGCGTTTTCATCGCGCTGCATGGGCGCTTCGGCGAAGACGGCACGGTGCAGGGCGCGCTCGAATTAATGGGCATTCCTTACACCGGCAGCGGTGTTCTGGCCAGTGCGCTGGCCATGGACAAGTGGCGCAGCAAGCTGGTGTGGCAGGCGGCGGGATTGCCGGTGCCGGAATATGAATTGCTGACAGACGCCAGCGATTTCGACGCCGTCGCGGAACGCCTGGGCTTGCCATTGTTTGTCAAGCCCGCCAACGAAGGCTCCAGCGTAGGCGTCAGCAAGGTGAAGCGGGTGGGCGATTTGCGCGCCGCCTATGAAGCAGCCGCGTGCCACGACAAGCTGGTGATTACGGAGGCGTATATCGGCGGCGGCGAATACACCGTCGCCATTCTCGGCGAAGAAGCGCTGCCGGTGATCAAGATCGAACCCGCCAATGAATTCTACGACTACGAGGCAAAATACCTGCGCGACGACACGCGCTACCTTTGTCCCTGCGGGCTTGCGCCGGGAAAGGAAGCGGAAATGCAGCGGCTGGCGCAACAGGGCTTTGCGCTGATCGGCGGTGCGGGATGGGGGCGGGTGGATTTTCTGGTCGACGAATCGGGCAAGCCGTACCTGCTGGAAATCAATACCGCGCCCGGCATGACCGACCACAGTCTGGTGCCGATGGCGGCGCACCGGGCCGGGATGAGTTTCGAAGACCTGGTGCTGCGCATACTGGAGTTGGCGCATGTGGGATAAACCGGACACATTGCGGCAACTGGCCAATGCGCTGTTTGGCATCAGCTTGCTGCTGGTTTTGTATGGCGCATTGCACTATGTGCTGCGCCGACCGGAATTCTCGCTGCGCGCCGTGCAATTAATTGCTGCGCCATATCGTGTGGATACTGCGAAGATCGAAGCGGTGGTGCGCAATGAATTGCGCGGGAATTTTTTTACCGTCGACCTGGAAAGCACGCAGCATGCCTTTGAGAGGTTGCCCTGGGTGCGCAAGGTGAGCGTGCGCCGCCATTTTCCATGGAGCCTGGAAGTGGATATGGAAGAGCATGTGGCGCTGGCGAAATGGAATGAGGCGGGGCTGGTAAACACCCACGGTGAAGTATTTATGGCTGAAGCTGCACAGGTGTTGCCGAAATTTATCGGGCAGCCCGGTGCCGCCGCCGAAGTGACCCAGATGTATAGAGAATTCGGCGAACAGCTTGCGCCGCTCAAGCAGGAGGTAACCCAGATCAGCCTGTCGCCGCGCCATGCATGGCAGTTGCGCCTGGGCAACGGCATGGTGCTGGAATTGGGGCGTGAGCAGCCACAGCAGCGTCTGGCGCGCTTTGTGGCGGTATACCCGTACAGCCTGGCATCCATGCGGCACCCGGTGAATTATGTGGACTTGCGCTATCACAATGGCTTTGCGGCATATTTGCCGGGGTACACACCGGAAAAAAAGAAACAGGGTTGATTCGAATGGGTTGTGGCAGCGGAGAAATGCAATGAGCAAAAACAGGGAAACCAAGAACTTGATCGTTGGCCTGGATATAGGCACTTCCAAGATCGTCGCCATCGTCGGTGAAATCAAGCCGGAAGGCACGCTGGAAGTGATCGGCGTGGGCATGCATGAATCGTCCGGCATGAAAAAAGGCATGGTGGTCAACATCGACGCGACGGTGGCCGCCATCCAGCGCGCGCTGGGCGATGCCGAGTTGATGGCCGACTGCAAGATACGCGAGGTGTACACCGGCATTGCGGGCAGCCACATCAAGAGCCAGAACGCCAATGGCATGGTCAAGATCAAGGACAAGGAGGTGGCGCAGGCCGACATCGACCGCGTGATAGAAACCGCCAGTTCGATCAGCCTGCCCGGCGACCAGCAGACGTTGCACATCCTGGAGCAGGAATTCAGCATCGACGGCCAGGAAGGCATCAAGAAGCCGCTCGGCATGAGCGGCATGCGCCTGGAAGTCGAGGTGCATATCGTCACCGGCGCGGTGGCGGCGGCGCAAAACATCATGAAGTGCGTGCATCGCTGCGGGCTGGAAGTGCGCGAGATGATCCTGCAGCCGCTGGCTTCGAGCAAGGCGGTGCTGGCCGACGATGAAAAAGACCTGGGCGTGTGCCTGGTGGATATCGGCGGCGGCACCACCGACGTGGCGATTTTTACCGGCGGCGCGATACGGCATACCGCCGTGATTCCCATTGCGGGCGACCAGATCACCAACGATATCGCGATGGCCCTGCGCACTCCGACCAAGGATGCGGAAGATATCAAGATCAAGTATGGCTGCGCCTTGCGCCAGCTCGCAGACGACAGGCCCATAGAGGTGCCGGGCGTGGGCGAACGCGGAGCGCGCATGTTGTCGCGGCAAACCCTGGCGGAAGTTATCGAGCCGAGAGTGGAAGAATTGTATTCGCTGGTACAGGCCGAATTGCGGCGTAGCGGTTTTGAAGACCTGCTGTCCTCCGGCATCGTGATCACCGGCGGCAGTAGCACCATGCAAGGCATGGTGGAGCTGGGCGAAGAGATATTCCATATGCCGGTGCGCCAGGGGCTGCCGCATTACGTGGGCGGCTTGTCCGACGTGGTGAAGACGCCGCGCTTTTCCACCGGAGTCGGCCTGCTGCTGTATGGGCTGGAGCAACATCAGCGCCACCAGGTGGCGCGCCTGCAATCAGGTTCCTTCAGCGACATACTGGAGAGGATGAAAGCATGGTTCCAGGGTAATTTTTAGCAGGATGATTTTTATGAAGTAATTTTTGCGGGGTAATTTTTGGTGGTTTATTGGGTGTTTCAGTTTTATAATTCACAAGGGGAATGACAATGTTCGAAATTATGGATGCACAACTTCAGGATGCAGTGATTAAAGTGGTTGGCGTAGGCGGCTGCGGCGGCAATGCGGTGGATCATATGATCGAGGAGGGAGTGCAGGGCGTGGAGTTCATCGCCATCAACACCGATGCGCAGGCGCTCAAACGCAACAAGGCGCGCACCCAATTGCAGATCGGCGCCAGTATCACCAAGGGCTTGGGCGCAGGGGCGGTTCCGGACGTGGGCAGGGCCGCAGCAGAGGAAGACCGTGCGCGCATTTCCGAGTTGATCAGCGGCGCCAACATGGTGTTCATCACCGCCGGCATGGGCGGCGGCACCGGCACCGGCGCTGCGCCCGTGGTGGCGCAGGTGGCAAAGGAAATGGGCATCCTCACCGTGGCCGTGGTGACCAAGCCATTTGCCCACGAAGGCAAGCGCATGCGCCTGGCGCAAAAGGGCATCGAAGAGCTGACCCAGTACGTGGATTCGCTGATCATCGTGCCGAACGAAAAACTGATGACCGTGCTGGGCGAAGACACCACGCTGCTGGATGCGTTCCGGTCTTCCAACAGCGTATTGCAGGGCGCGGTGGCGGGCATTGCCGAAGTGATCAATGTGCCGGGCCTGGTCAATGTGGACTTTGCCGACGTATGCACCCTGATGTCGGAAAACGGCATGGCGATGATGGGCTCGGCCACCGCTTCCGGCACGGACCGCGCCAAGCTTGCGGCGGAACGCGCCATGTCTAGCCCGTTGCTGGAAGATGTGGATCTGGCTGGCGCGCGCGGCGTGCTGGTGAACATCAGTTCCAATTGCAGCCTCACCCTGAGGGAATACAGGGAAGTGACCAACAGCGTGCAGTTCGCCATCGAAGATGCCACCGTGATTGTCGGCTCGGTGTTCGACGAGGGCATGGGCGACGAGTTGCGCGTGACCATCGTGGCGACAGGACTGGGTTCGCCGGCGAAGAACAAGCAACCCAAACCGGAGCTGGTCTATGAACTGCGCACCGGCACACATGACGAAGCGGTATCCAGCGTCAATTACAATGAACTTGAAAAACCGACCGTGATGCGCAGCGGCCGCCATCGTGAAGCGGTCGAGGCGATGAAACAATCCGGCATCGATACGCTGGACATACCGTCATTCCTGCGCAAACAGGCGGATTGAAAATATTGCCGGAAGGGTTTATTGACGGGCTGGCGTATTCCGGGCCGCGCGTTGCGGATGTTTAATTTATGGGACTAATGCAGCATGGTTAAGCAACGCACACTGAGAAACCCGGTGCAGGCGACCGGGGTCGGGTTGCATACCGGGGAGAGGGTCGACATGACCTTGCGCCCAGCGCCCGCCAACAGCGGCATCGTGTTCCGCCGCGTGGATATGACTCCGGTGGTGGAGATACGCGCCGAGGCGCATGCGGTGCATGACACCCGCCTGTCCACATGCATGGAAGCGGGCGGCGCACGTGTGGCCACCATAGAGCACCTGATGTCCGCTTTCGCCGGGCTGGGCGTCGATAATGCCTTTGTCGACCTGGACAGTGCGGAAGTCCCCATCATGGACGGCAGCGCCGGAACGTTCATTTTCCTGCTGCAATCCGCCGGTATCGTCGAGCAGTCCGCCGCAAAAAAATTCATCCGCATCAAGAAAACCGTAGAGGTAAAGGATGGCGACAAGTGGGTGCGCTTCGATCCATTCAACGGTTTCAAATTGGGGTTCACCATCAATTTTGCCCACCCGGTATTTGCCGCAACCAGGCAGAATGTGACGGTGGATCTGGGCGAACACTCCTATGTCAAGGAAGTCAGCCGCGCCCGCACCTTCGGCTTCATGCAGGATGTCGAGGCCATGCGCGCGCAGGGCCTGGCCTTGGGCGGCAACCTGGACAACGCCATCGTGATGGACGAATACCGCGTTATCAACCCGGACGGCCTGCGCTTCGAAGACGAATTCGTCAAGCACAAGGTGCTGGATGCCATCGGCGATTTATACCTGCTCGGACACTCGCTGATCGGCGCGTTCTCCGGCTACAAGTCCGGCCATGCACTCAACAATGTCCTGCTGCGCGCCCTGCTGGCCGACGAGCAGGCATGGGAGTTCGTTACTTTCAGCAGGGCTGAGGAAGCGCCCGCGTTTTTGCGCTTGCAGTTGCAGGCGGCTTAAGGCTTTCATTTGGAGTGCGCGGGTATGGCCGCGCGCTCCAGAAAATGCATGAGGAATCTCCATGCTCATTCTGCGCCTGTTGCTCATCCTCTCCGCACTCGCCATCATCCTGTGCGGCGGCATGTACCTGTTCACCCGCAACCGCCGCTATCTCAACCTGGCCTGGCAAATCGTGCGCTTCATCGTATTTGCGCTGCTGGTGTTTGCCGCGTTGTATGTGTTGGAGAGATATGTGTTGGTGGGGTGGAGGATTTTGCTGTGATAGGTTCTATGATGTTCTTAAAACATCAGGCGTTATAACTCCTCTGTCGCTTAAATCCTTCAACTTTTCAAGTTTGTTATAAGCGTCACCTCCCGGATTAGCCGTCATCTCAACATTGTTCAAATTGCTTTTAACCACAGCATTAGTAACGTCTTGTTTTGTTACCACGGACTCAGGATAATTCCCCTGTAAACCGCTAAGCAACTTGCACTCTGCAACCCCAGACCGATCACATTTTCCTCGTTGACTATCATCAACTGTGGCCGACCGGTCATGGTGTTTGTCGCACAGGCTGATAGACCGCAAGCTGAAAAAAACGAAAGCAGCAGCCACATCAGATGACTTCGGCTATCAAACTTCATGTTTTGGAATCCGGGTTACTTCTGGATTGGAATGGTTGAAAAAAACCCACCTGTCAGGTGGGTTTTTTTCTGAGCGCGATTTA
>JAHFRC010000013.1:30555-38499 GCA_023259015.1 Nitrosomonadales bacterium
ATTATCACCCCTGAAGTTAATGGAAATGGCAGCCTATGTTTTTCATGACATGCCAGAACGAATATTCGATGAACGTAATATATTAGTCAATATATATTACGGCCTATATATTTTTATCTATGCACATAGGCCATAAACTGCAAGCCTATGAATTTAGGCGAAACAATCAAAAACCTGCGGGTTGCGCGGCATTGGACGCAAGATGAGCTTGCGTACAGGGCAAAAATTACAGCAGCCAATATTTCGCGCATCGAAACTGGCAAGCATGGGCCAAGTACGCAATTACTGGAATCTCTGGCTTACGTTTTTGATATGAAGATGTACCAGCTTGTTGCTTTGGCGGAAGGAGAGGCATTGTCGGTCGCGCCGCCTGAATACAATCACGAAGAAGAGATACTGCTCGCAAGTTTCCGCGTCATGCCCAAGGAACAGCGCGCAATTCTACAGACAGTAAGTGCCAGCTTTGCCAGACTCAAGCCGCGTACTGCCCGCAAAAGCAAAAACCGTTAAGCCAACGTAGCGCACGCTACATTATTTCCTGGCCAACCTCTGCAACGCACTCTTCAACGGCGAATCCGGCAATTCCACAGCCAATTCAGTCAGCCGCTCCCGCCCTGCGGCGCTCAGCGAAGCGGGGGTAGGAGTGCGTATGGCGGGCGGCAGGGCAACTTGCACCAGAACCTGAATTCTAGTAACCTCGCAGCCCGCATTTTGGAACAGGCCAGCGAGTTCAGGGACAAGCTGGCGCAATTTTGCGGCCGCCGCGCTGTTGTTTGCGGCAAGCGTCAGGGTTTGCCGCTCGAGTTGCAATACATGGCTGGAGCGCGCCAGGGAGGGTGGGGCTATCCGTTCATAGTGCTGCTGCAATGCGCGAAGCTGCTCCGCCTTGCTGGTTAGCTGGCGCAGTTCCTGGCTGACGCTGAGGTAAGAATTCAAACGTTTCGGCACTTGATCAAGTCAATATCGTAGGTGGAAGTATGAATATTATTCTGGTTTCCAGTCGCGCTGCAAAAGCCCGCAGTGTCACGTTAAATGGCAAGCACTTGCTGTTTGCCGCATTCTTGTTCATGGGCTTGTTTGTGGCAGCCATATTTGCCGTGCAATATACCCTAATCCGTTTCCATCCGGAGGCCATGAGCACCGAGATGCGCGCCTGGCTGGCCAACGCGCAAACGGAAAGCCAGCAGAAACAGCAAACCTATTTGCGTGAAGGCCTGGATACCATGGCTGCCAGCCTGGGCAAGATGCAGGCGCAATTGTTGCGCCTGGATGCGTTGGGGGCGCGTCTGGCAAAATTGGGCGGATTGAAACCGCAGGAATTCAATTTCGAGCAGCCGCCCGGGCAAGGCGGCCCGTATATGCCGGCAATGCAAAAAGACGTTTCCCTAGCTGACATGAACCAGCAGTTGGCCAGCTTGTCAGGGTTGCTGAACGACCGCAATGACAAGCTGGGAGCGCTGGAAACATTGCTGATGCAGTCCAGCCTGGACAAGAAACTGTTTCCTTCCATGCCGCCGATCAGCGAAGGCTGGCATTCCTCCAATTTTGGCTGGCGCATCGACCCCTTTACCGGCAAGTATGCGATGCACGAAGGGGTGGATTTTGTCGTGCCGGAAGGCTCGCCCATTTATGCTTCGGCCAATGGCATCGTGGTGTATTCGGATTACCATGAGCAGTATGGTAATATGGTCGAAATAGATCACGGGAATGACATTGTTACGCGCTATGCGCATGCTTCCAGATTGCTTGTCAAGGCCGGGCAGATGGTGCGTCGAGGACAGGAGATTGCCATGGTGGGCAATACGGGCCGTTCCACCGGCAACCACTTGCATTTTGAAGTGAGGTACAAGGGCATCGCCCAAAACCCCGCGCGTTTTCTGCAAGCCCCTGCTGGCTGATGAGTACCGGCTTTGCGCAAGGGTGAGGTGTGGTTGCCTCACCCTTTTCGTTTTTTGTACACCTGAATTTAAAGAAGAATTAATAGATGATTTCCAAATTGCTGAAAAGTGTCTTCGGTAGCCGCAACGACCGCCTGCTCAAACAATACCGCCAGACCGTGCGGGTGATCAACACGCTCGAAGCCGGGATGGCGAGACTGTCGGATGAGGAGCTTCGCGGCAAGACAGAAGTTTTCAAGCAGCGCGTGGCGCAAGGCGAATCTCTTGACGCCCTGTTGCCGGAGGCTTTCGCCGTGGTGCGTGAAGCCAGCCAGCGCGTATTGCAGATGCGCCATTTCGACGTGCAGCTTATCGGCGGCATGGTGCTGCATTACGGCAAGATCGCAGAAATGCGCACCGGCGAGGGCAAGACGCTGATGGCGACCTTGTCCGCGTATCTCAATGCCCTGTCCGGCAAGGGCGTGCATGTGGTGACGGTGAACGATTATCTGGCCAGCCGCGATGCCGAGTGGATGGGGCGGCTGTATCGTTTCCTTGGCCTGTCGGTGGGCGTCATCCTGTCGCAGATGGATCATGCGAACAAGCAGGCCGCTTACGCCGCCGACATTACCTACGGCACCAACAACGAATTCGGTTTCGATTACCTGCGCGACAACATGGCCACCCAGGCCAGCGAGCGCTTTCAGCGCAAGCTGAATTACGCCATTGTGGACGAGGTGGATTCCATCCTGATCGACGAGGCGCGCACCCCGCTGATCATCTCCGGCCAGGCCGAAGATAATGTGGATATCTATATACGCATGAACAAGCTGGTGCCCCATCTTACCCGCCAGCAGGTTGAAGATGGCCCCGGCGATTACAGTGTAGACGAAAAGGCGCACCAGATACTGCTGACCGAATCCGGCCATGAGCGCGCCGAGCACTTGCTTGCAGAAAGCGGCATGCTGCCGATGGGCGGCAGCCTGTACGACCCCGCCAACATCACGCTGGTGCACCACCTGTATGCCGCATTGCGCGCGCATGCGCTGTATCACCGCGACCAGCACTATGTGGTGCAGAACAATGAAATAATCATAGTGGACGAATTCACCGGGCGCATGATGTCGGGGCGGCGCTGGTCGGACGGGTTGCACCAGGCGGTGGAAGCCAAGGAAGGGGTGCCGATCCAGAAGGAAAACCAGACGCTTGCGTCCATCACCTTCCAGAATTATTTCCGCATGTACGGCAAACTGGCCGGCATGACCGGCACCGCGGACACCGAAGCCTACGAGTTCCAGCAGATATACAACCTGGAAACCGTGATCATCCCGACCCACCGCCCGATGGTGCGCAAGGACATGATGGACAAGGTTTACCTGACCACGCGCGAAAAATACACGGCGGTGCTCGAGGATGTCAAGGACTGCTACCAGCGCGGCCAGCCGGTGCTGGTCGGCACGACCTCAATAGAAAATTCCGAGCTGATTTCCGGCCTGCTGGAAAAGGAAAAGCTGCCGCACCAGGTGTTGAATGCCAAGCAGCATGCGCGCGAAGCAGAAATTGTGGCGCAGGCGGGGCGCCCCAAGATGATCACCATCGCCACCAACATGGCCGGCCGCGGCACCGACATCGTGCTGGGCGGCAATGTGGAAAAACCCATAGAGCTCCTGCGCCTGGATGAGAGCCTGGACCAGGCCACGCGCAGCCAGCGCATCGAGCAATTGCGCGCCGAGTGGCGGCCTGTGCACGAGCAAGTGATAGCCGCAGGTGGCTTGCATATCATCGGCACGGAACGGCATGAATCGCGCCGTGTGGACAACCAGTTGCGCGGGCGCGCCGGGCGCCAGGGCGACCCCGGTTCCAGCCGCTTCTATTTATCACTTGAGGATCCGCTGTTGCGGATTTTCGCTTCCGACCGCGTTACCGCGATCATGAACAAGTTCAAGTTGCCGGAAGGCGAGGCGATCGAGCATCCATGGGTGACGAAAGCCATCGAAAACGCGCAGCGCAAGGTCGAGGCGCGCAACTTCGACATACGCAAGCAGATTCTGGAATACGACGATGTCGCCAATGACCAGCGCAAGGTAATCTACCAGCAGCGCAACGAACTGCTGGAAAGCGCAGATATTTCCGAAACCATTTCAGCAATGCGCGCAGATGTGCTGAACAGCACCATCAGCGAATACATTCTGCCGGAGAGCATGGAAGAGCAGTGGGACGTACCGGCGCTGGAAAAGGCGCTGTCCGCCGAATTCCAGCTGGGCTTGCCGCTGGCGCAGTGGCTGGAACAGGACAAACAGCTCGACGAAAACGGGTTGCGCGAACGCGTGGTGCAGGCTGCGCAGCAGCAGTACCAGTCCAAAGTGGAGCAGGTGAGTGCGGAGATGATGCACCCGTACGAGAGCATCGTCATGCTGCAAAGCCTGGACACACATTGGCGCGAGCACCTGTCGGCGCTGGATCACCTGCGCCAGGGCATCCATCTGCGCGGATATGCCGCAAAAAATCCCAAGCAGGAATACAAGCGCGAGGCGTTTGAGCTATTTTCAGCCATGCTGGAAACCATCAAGCGCGATGTCACACAAATACTGATGAACGTGCAGATCCGCAGCGAGCAGGATATTGAGGCGGTGGAAGCGCCACAGGCGCCGGAAAATGTGCAGTATCATCATGCCGATTACGACGAGGCGCTCGGGCAAACGGACAATGCGGCGGAGCCGCAACCGTTCGTGCGTTCCGGGGAAAAGATCGGGCGCAACGACCCTTGCCCGTGCGGATCCGGCAAGAAGTACAAGCAGTGCCACGGCAAGTTGACTTGAATTTTTATTCATGGGGAGATAATCGATGACAACAGATGATTTGGTTTTACAGGCCCTGCGGGAATCCAGCCTGTCTGATGAGTTGCGTGACGCCGAGATTGACGTGCTGGCAAAATTCATCAAGGTGCATGAGTACAAGGCGAGAGAAATAATCCTGAAGCCGGGTGATGCCGCGCTGCAGGACACGCTGTTGATCCTCGGCAGCGGCGAGGTGGAAGCCACGGCTACCGTTGCCGGCGAGAAGGTCACCCTGCATCTGCTCAAACCGGGAGATTTGGCGGGGATCATCGGGTTTGTGGGCGGCAATGCAATGCAGATCAGCGCCACGGTGATAGCCAAGACCGACTGTAAATTGTTGATGCTCGACCGCGTGCCTTTTGAAACATTGCTTAACACCAATCCAGCCATCGTATATTACGTGATGCGCGGCATCGTGCGCCACGTGCATGGCATCGTGCGGCGCATGAACATGCAGACGGCGCAAATGAACAACTATATCTTCAAGCAAGGCGGGCGCTACTAGGTTTCCTGACCCATGCCAGTCAACCTGCCTCCCCCCGCTGCTGACGCGCTGCTGCCCATCAGCGGCGTGCTGCTGGGCACGGCGGAAGCGAACATCAAGAAACCCAACAGCAAGGACTTGCTGGTCATGCAACTGGCCCCGCAGGCCGCTGTGGCGGGCGTGTTCACGCAAAACCGTTTCTGCGCCGCGCCGGTGATCGTGGCGCGCGAACACCTGGCATCGGGCAAGGGCATACGCGCGCTGGTGGTCAACACCGGCAATGCCAATGCCGGCACCGGCGAGCAGGGGCTGGCCGCAGCCCGCGCCACCTGCGCTGAAACCGCGAAACTGCTGGGCTGCGAGGCAGAACAGGTGTTGCCTTTTTCCACCGGCGTCATCATGGAAGAACTGCCTTTGCGGCAGATCATCGCCGGGCTGCCAACCTGCGTGGCCGGGTTGCGCGAGGACAATTGGTTCAACGCCGCGCATGCCATCATGACCACCGACATTGTCGCCAAGGCGGTATCGAAACAAATCGTCATTGCGGGCAAGACAGTTGCCATCACCGGCATCGCCAAAGGCTCCGGCATGATCCATCCGAACATGGCCACCATGCTCGGCTACATCGCCACCGATGCGGCAGTGGCGCAGCCCCTGCTGCAACAGATGGTGAAACACGCCAGCGACGCCTCGTTCAACTGCATCACCGTGGACGGTGACACTTCCACCAACGACGCGCTGATGCTGATCGCCACCGGTAAGAGCGAAGCCCCGGCCATCACCGATGCGCAAGATGCGGCATTCGATAAATTGCAGGCGGCGGTGACCGAAGTTGCCACCCTGCTGGCGCAAGCCATCGTGCGCGACGGCGAAGGCGCGACCAAATTCATTACGGTCCAGGTGGAAGGCGGCAAGAGCGTTGCGGAATGCAGGCAGATCGCCTATGCCGTGGCACGCTCGCCCCTGGTCAAGACCGCGTTCTTCGCATCCGATCCCAACCTCGGGCGCATCCTCGCCGCCATCGGCTATGCGGGCGTGGAAGACCTCGACGTGCAGCGCCTCAAACTATATCTCGACGACGTGCTGGTGGCGGAGCGCGGCGGGCGCGCAGCCGGCTACCGCGAAGAAGACGGCCAGCGCGTGATGCAGCAGAGCGACATCACCGTGCGCATGATACTGGAGCGCGGCGCTGCTTCTGCCACGGTGTGGACGTGTGATTTTTCTTACGATTACGTGAAGATCAACGCAAGCTACCGCAGTTAAAATTTCCCGGTGGCAGTCCGGATGCCACGCCATGTGCCACGGGCGCGCTCACTTCTCTTACTGCCGTATGGCATTGGCCGCAACCAGCGGCGTATACTTAGCGCAAGCAAACCGAAACCAAACCAAGATGGGAGGCTATATGAAACATTTGAAACATTCTTTGCGGCGTTTGAATCTTTTGCAGTTGGCTACCCTGGCGCTGTTCACTTCCGGTATCCCATCGCTCGCCCATGCCCATGCCGTTTCAGGCGAAGCAAGCGGATTGCTGCATGGGCTGGCACATCCCATCGGCGGGCTGGATCATGTCTGCGCGATGATTGGCGTCGGCCTGTGGGCAGCGCAAATGGGCAGCGCAAATGGGCGCGCGGTTTGGCTGGCGCCGCTCACCTTCGTCACCGTCATGGCGCTGGGCGGGGTTCTCGGCATGGCTGCCATTCCCCTTGCCTATACCGAACAGGGCATCGTCATGTCGCTGCTGGTGCTGGGCGTATTGATCGCCGCCGCCGTGCGCTTGCCGCTGCTGGCAAGCAGCGCCATCGTCGGCGTGTTTGCTTTATGCCACGGTTACGCGCATGGTGCCGAGATGCCGCAGGATGCATCGGGTTTGGCCTACGCGGCAGGGTTCATGCTGGCAACAGCAATGCTTCACGCGTCCGGCATAGCCACGGCTTTGTTTGCCAGAAGCAAAGGCCGTACGCAATGGCTGCGTATTGCGGGTGCGGCTATTGCACTATGTGGTGGCGGTATCTGGTTTGCGGTTTAATCCATGCATGAAATGTCGCTGGCGGAGAGCGTCCTGCAAATCATTGAGGAATCTGCACGTGCCCAGAACTTTCGGCGCGTGCGATGCGTGACATTGGAGATCGGCCAACTCGCCGCCGTGGAGCCGGATGCCATGCGCTTCTGTTTCGATGCCGTGACGCACGGCAGCATCGCCGAGGGCGCGCAGCTGGAGATCATCGAAACACCCGGCGAAGGGTGCTGCGAAGCGTGCGGCAAGACAGTGGCGCTGCAGGAGCAATACGGCCTGTGTCCGCAATGCGGCAGCCCGCGATTACAGATTGTCGCGGGCAACCAGATGCGCGTGAAAGATTTGGAAGTGGAATGAACTGTGAAAATCTGGAAATGAATATTGGAAAGAGTTGGAAACGAAGACAAGGATGAGCAAAAAAATCAAAGCAGCGATACTCCACCATGAACGCGAGGTAGAAGAATTGCGCGCTGATCGCGAACTGGCGGTCGAATATTTGAAGGCAGCCATGGAATCGCTCGATGACCCGGATGATCGTGCCGCCGGCCTGCTTGCGCTACGCACCGTTGCAGAAGCCTATGGCGGGCTTGGCGCAGTTGCCGCCGAAGCCGGCATCAGCCGCGAATCGCTTTACCGCACCCTGTCGGCAAAAGGAAACCCGACACTGAAAACGCTGCTTGCGGTGTTAAAGGCTGTAGGAATGAAACTCTCGGTGGAGCCGGGGCATCATGC
>JAHFRC010000057.1 GCA_023259015.1 Nitrosomonadales bacterium
GATGATGCGGGGCATTGATAGAATGCGCGCCTTTGGTATGGCGGCCTTCTGAATATCCGTCAATGCTGTAAAGCCGCCTTAGCTCAGTTGGTAGAGCAACCGCCTTGTAAGCGGTAGGTCGCCAGTTCGAATCCGGCAGGCGGCACCAATACCAGCAAGGCTTGCGGCGATGCGGGCCTTTTTATTTGTATTTAATTTGTGGCCAGGCAAGGCGGGTGTAAAAATATTCGCTCAATACACCTACGCCCGCACAATAAAAAATCACAAGGCCATCCCAAGCGCCAGCAGCTTAAACTATTGCCTTTGTTCTTGTCCGGAAGCCAAGTGCCTCTTCTTCAGGAGGAGGCGCCCTGATTTCAGCGCGTAGTTAGTGCTATGCACGTGCCAATTTTTCTGGTGGATTTTGCCATGTGTATAGCCAGGATTTGATCTTGCAAATAATGCCTGACCGGCTGACCCGCATGCAGCCAGTTGCCGCCTTCACTTTAAACGCCCGCTCACCGCCACATACCGGACAGCCAGTGTATTATTAAAATATGGTGGATTGTGCTGTTTGTAACGGGCAGCCCAGATCCAATTGCAGTCAGTCAAGGTTTCTGGAAGGTTAATTCTCAGCTCAGCAACATAAGAACTGGTGGCTCGAAACCCGCTTCTTGGAAAACAGGATGCCGAGAGAAGGTCATTGCAAGAGGCTTTTAAGATGAAAATTTTGTCCAAACAACAACTGAAGCTGCCTCTGATAGCGGTTCTTTTTATTTCACTGGTTATTCTGGCCGCAGGGTGGCAAAAATTCTGGTTCATGACAGACGATGCCTATATCAGCTTTCGTTACGTAAGCAATAGTATCAAAGGATTTGGATATGTATGGAACCCCCCGCCATTCAGGCCTGTCGAGGGATACACAAGTTTCCTGTGGGTTTTAATTCTGGATTTTTGCTGGAGAGTTTTCAGTATAGAGCCGCCCAGAATCGCCAACTGGCTCTTGCTGGTCTTTTCATGCCTTAATTTAGTTGTCTGGGTTGGAATTGCTGATTCACTGGCCTTGGCCCGGGGTTATATAAACAGTCAAAAAAGATCGCTGCTTGTGCTCTCTGCGATTCTCGGGATTGTTTTGAATCGAACTTTTCTGGCTTGGTCCAGCTCAGGTCTTGAGACGGCGCTTTTTAATTTCCTGGTCTCACTCTGGATATGGATAAACATCCATTCCTTTAAGAAGGGTGAAGGCTACATTTTTTCACTTGCGCTCGTGGCCTCCTTGATCTATTTGACTCGTCCAGACGGGCTGGTCTATGTAGGCATCTCCCTGGTTTTAGCAGTCCACTCTGCCATAAATGAAAAACGGGATTCAAAACGGAGTTCTTTAAGCGTTCTATCTTTTGCACCATTCCTGATTTTTATTGCGCACTTGCTTTGGCGGAAATCATTTTATGGGGCTTGGCTGCCAAACACATATTACGCCAAATATGTTTCAGCCTGGCCTGAGAGCGGCCTGAAATATCTCACTTGCTTCATCATTGAATATGGGCTTTGGTTCTGGCTGATAGGGCTTGCCATATGGTGCGCGGCATTATGGCGAAAATCCGGTTTTTTTCTACCCAAACCCACATGGGTATCTTTGCTAAAACCAGCGCTAGTCATCTGTGCGATAACCTTTCCGTTTGCCTATTACACGTTGATAATTGGTGGTGATCATTTCGAGTATAGGGTTTATAGCTATCTGATCCCCTTGATCTTCGTGAGTTTCCTAATGTTTGTTCTGGATATGGCAAGCAGTTTTCGCCAGGCTTTCAGCTTGATGCTGCTGTTTGTCTTGATATCGCTACCTGTGCAATGGGTGCATTGGTTCCAAGATGCGAACAGTGATGCGCAACGGTTTCGCTCTACAGTACCCATTAACCAGTTCTTCCCGGGACCTTTTCAAATACTGGTTAAGGTTTTTGATGAGAATCAAAAATGGCTTAGTTCGCATTTCGTGGGAATACGTTATCAAAAACACAAGTTCTTTTGCATAGATCAAGTTTATAAGTTTCCTCTGAGGAACGATACCGCGAGCTTCGAAGGGCTTGGGTATCCGGTATTTGATACCGCTTCAGTCGGGGTCATGGGGTGGGTTTTTCCTAATTTTGCGATCATCGATGTCTTGGGGTTGAATGATTTTGTGATTGCTCGCAATCCCAACCGGAAAGAAGTACGGATGATGGCGCATGAAAGAATGCCGCCGCCCGGCTATATCGAATGTTTCCGTCCCAATGTTACTTTTGTGTTAAATAAGGTTTCAGGCGCTTATCGACCGGTCATCATTGCCAGGGATGTGCAGCTCACCGCAAACGATATTGTCGAATGTGAAAAAAAGCCTTGGCTGGGCCAGCAGCCTCTGTAATTGAATCGTAAGCCCCGCCTGTGGCGGGGGCTGCTTACTTTACAATAGGTGAATGAGCACCAGGCTGGATGCCACAACAGACATTGACATCATAAGGCAAAGAATAATCGCAGCTAGTTTTACAGTTTTCGAATAAGTAACAAGCTGTCCATTTTTCTGGTAATAGATATCACCGCTAAACAGGGAGTAAAGAGTCACGGGAGGGAAAATAATGAAACCAAGCACGATGAACCAGCTTTTGCGAAACCATGGCACTTGCTCATATGAAGTAAAAGCCATATCAATTGCCCCCTCGTTAACACCACCATAAAAAATGATGATGCCTCGCTTCACGTTGGCTATTTTTCCATGCACACCCTTGTCTGCCCATCCTTCTATACCGCGCCGTTTCTGCGATGCGCGATGTGAGGATGTTTCCGCTTCCCGCCAGACCGGAACTGCTGAATGGCTTTGCCATCGGCTTGCCTGAGCAGCGCTTCCTGTCAGAAGTTTGTCGCCAGCATAAAAACCACCGCCAGGGCCATTACGCCAGTTGCAGCCCAGCCAAAAATCCTGTGTCGCCTGCTTATGGTCAATTTACCCATGATACGTTCAGATTGCCCGATGCGCATCATGACGACCATGATAGGCACTGAGATGACGCCATTGATGATGGCACTCCAAACCAGCGCCTTGATTGGGTCAATTTCAAGCAAGCCCATTATGGTGCCCATGACAGTAGCAATGATAATGATCGTATAGAAACCTTGTGCCTCATGGAACCCATGTGAAAGCCCTGCTTTCCAGCCGAACACCTCGCTGACAGCAAAGGCCGCCGATCCGGCAAGGACAGGAATTGCCAGCAAGCCCGTACCGATGATCCCGAATGCAAAGATCGCAAAAGCGAAATTGCCGGCAATCGGCCGCAGTGCTTCGGCAGCTTGCGTGGCCGTCAGGATGTTTGTTATGCCATGCTCGTTCAGCGTTATTGCGGTGGCGAGCACTATGCACAAGGCGATGCCATTTGAAAAAAGCATTCCTATGTAGGTATCTTGCTTGATCCGTAACAGGTGTTCTGCGGCATATGCGGGATGTGCATGAAGCTCCGCTGCTTCGGGACGGCGAATGTTGTCCTCCACTTCCTGTGCCGCTTGCCAGAAAAACAGATACGGACTGATCGTCGTGCCAAGCACAGCCACGACAATGGAAGCGTAGTCGTGCATGGATATGCCTTGGGGAATGTAGCGCCATGGCAGGGCCGATTCCGCAATAACCTGTTTCCATGGAACCGAAACTGACAAGATAACCGCCACATATGAAAAGAGGGCAAGTGTCAGCCACTTCAAGATGCGGACAGTTCTCTCATAGGAAAAGTACACTTGGCATGCGATCGATATTATGCCAAAGCCAATGATGTACGGAGCAACGTTGCCTCCGGCAAGGAGGCGAACTGCCTCTCCCATGGCTCCCAGGTCGGCGGCAATGTTGATGGTGTTTGCCACAACAAGCAGCACGATGAGGTTCAACGTGAGCCAGCGGGGACATATCTTTGCGATATTCGCGCTCAAGCCTTCACCTGTTACCCAGCCGATTCTTGCCGACAGCATTTGAATGCCGATCATCAATGGTGTTGTGAGAAGCAGAGTCCAGACCAGGCCAAAACGGAATTGTGATCCGGCCTGCGAGTAGGTTGCAATGCCGCTGGGGTCATCGTCAGCCGCCCCGGTAATGAGGCCTGGCCCCAGTTTGCGAACGATATCGTTTACTTTTTTCATGCTGAGTTCTGTTTTCCGGTTACAGCCAAGGCCTACGCGCAGAAATGCGGCAATATGCCGCATTCCAAATGCTGTGGAGAGGCACTTCGCGAGTGATTGGAATGGCGAGAGTCCCGGGGCCAGTATAGGTCTTCTGGTCGAAGCATCACACTTTTGGTTCAATATTTCAAGACGATTAATTTTTTGGCGGATATTTTTTGGCTATGCCATTACGAAACTGCAAGAAACGCTCTGGAAAGTGGTAAACGACCCAAGTGACTACACCATATTTTACTAGCTTGCCTATCAATACCGCAGTAAACACACCTTCAACAGGTAAACGAGTGACGCCGCACATAATCAATGCAGGTGTTTGTGGCAGTGGCAAAGCTGTAATCCACGTCAATGCTATCAAGCCATAATCCAGAACCCAGCGGGTTACCCGTAACCAGGATACTGAAGTCTCAAATTTTGGGAAAGCCGTATAGATCTGTCCCCAGGCGAGGTGGTGGAAAACCAGCACCAGGAGAGAGCCGCCGAGGGCGCTGCCGAGACAGGACCATAACCATATTCTGCGCCACTGCTGTGGTTTGGCAAGAACCGCAAACAGCAATATGGATGTTACGGGGATGGCCATTGAGAGGGTGGCGCCCAAAGCCATCAGTCCGATCACGAAAGGATAGGAACGGCTGGCAGAGAACCGATCCAACACGCGTTGGATTAATATCAAAGTACGGTTGGTTATGGCGGCGGCAATACGCATCATCAGGCCTCAGTTCGGGGATGCATCTATCAGGCTACATGCTCGAAAAATACACAGCCAAGCATCTTGTTCCCCAGCGATACTATGGACAGCACAAAGGCCACCGTTAAATGACCCGGCAATCGCCTTATGAATCTGGCGTGGGGTCAGTGGCGGCTGTTTCTTTGATTCGCACATCTTGGGTTAGCAGGGTGTTGAAAAACGTCGCGAGTGAAGGCAGAACAAGGCGCGAAAGGGCAAAAAAGCGGAGTTTACATAGTAGTAAATGAGCATTTTGAGCCCTTGAGCAACGTAGTTATGCCGAACGCAGTAGTTTTTCAACATCCTGTTAGTGCTTGACACCTTTTGCTTCGTACTTTTCATGAGGAGCCTTCCTCACCCGTTCCATTTGCCCGGGTAATTATTCGTGAGCTTGGCGTTCGTGCTGACTTGCTATCTGGAAAAGCGAATGATAGCTTAGGATATATTGCCCTTCGCGGTTTTTAATTTTATTGCTTTGCAAACGTCGCTGTGCGCGATCTTGGGCGCGCGGTGATAAGTGCGTGCAGAAAGGCTGAAGCGTGATGATTTGCTGGTGCGCGGGGCCTTATGTTTTACATGGCTAAAGATTTTATGTATGTCGAGCAATGAGGCAGGCGGGAAAGGAACT
The DNA here is from genome assembly GCA_023259015.1 of Nitrosomonadales bacterium. GTDB lineage: Bacteria > Pseudomonadota > Gammaproteobacteria > Burkholderiales > Gallionellaceae > CAITJF01. The sequence goes on from JAHFRC010000057.1 coordinate 5,526, forward strand.
GAGAATGTCAAATGTAAGGCCTGACCCTTATGTGCTGTTGGGGGGATAATTGGAAAAGAAAAAGGACTCGATCATCTGAGTCCTTGGGTTGAACTAGAAAGTCAAGGCAGCGATAAGAATGACGACAAAAGCTACGACGAAAGGAACCATTGACAAGTACATATCCATATTAAGGAATCCCTCAGGTAATTAAATTAAAAGTGGAACAACATCTCGTTGAGCCGCTGTTACTTTACCTGTAACCTTCTTTAAAATGCAACCCTCTTAATAGTAATGTTATTAGCGGGTTAGATGATTCTGCAAACGGCAAAAGCGCAGTTTGGGTCACGGGGCCTCATGTTTTACATGGCTAAAGATTTTATGTGTGTCGGGCAATGAAGCGGGCGGGAAAGGAACTGGGAATGCCAGATGTAAGGCTCTTTGCATTTCTTATTGCATTGCAATTCCTGTTGGGCGATGGCCTCTATGCCCTCAAGAAAAGTGAATGCAACTGTGCCATGAAATGCGGCGAGCCGAAGGCATGGCTATGGGAGGAAATATGCGGCATGACCGGAAAAAATTAATGGACAGGGTCTGGCTGTTGGCAGGCGCAACTTTCTTGGGCTTGATGAGTGCGGTGGCGCAAGCACAAACCACCATCAGGGTGCGCGGCACAATCACCGGTTTCGACGGCCATATACTGGTGGTGAAGGCGCGCGATGGGAATTACCTGAATATGAATATCGCCGACAGCACCACGGTCAGCAGCCTGGTCGAGCTTCGGGTGGGCGACATCAAGCAGGGTGGTTTCGTCGGCGTGACTGCGGTCAGGAATGGTGCGGATGGCGCGCTGTACGCCATGGAGGTGCATGTGTTTCCGGAAGTATCGCGCGGCGCCGGCGAAGGCCATTACGACTGGGACCTTGCGCCTGGTTCCACCATGACCAATGCCAACATTGACGCAATCGTCGATGCCAATAACGGCAAGGAGCTGATGCTCAGCTACAAAGGCGGGACGCAGAAGATCATCGTGCCGCCGGGTACGCCAATCGTCACGTTCGTACCTGCCGAGCAATCGCTGCTCAAGCCCGAGGCTCCGATTTTCGCCGTGGTACAGCAAGCAGGCGATGGCACACTGACGGCCAGGCGCATCATGGTTGGCAAGGACGGCTTGAAGCCGCCGATGTAATGGCTTGGCAAATTCCATAATCTGATGATTGCCGGATTGAACCGGGTTGTTCCGGAAAGTGGCGGGAGAGCCCTGTTGGTCCAACAGGTGAGAAGACACCTGCTTTGCATCATCGTTTGCCTTTCTGCTCTTATGGCCTTGCCCCAATTCGCCCGGGCAGATTCCCAGGAGGAGGTTTTCCGGGCAGTCATAGACGCGGATGGTAAGCAGCGGATACGGATTCTGGGTGGCGGTTATTTTTTCAAACCCGGCCATGTCATCGTGAAGGCAAATACACCTGTGGAGTTGTCAGTCAGCCTGGAGCCGGGGATCGTGCCGCACACTTTTGTCATCAAGGCCGCCGAGGAGGGGATTGATATTGACGAATCGTTGCACACGGATCCCAAGACCATCGCTTTCACTCCCAAGGCTGTTGGCAAGTACACTTTTTATTGCAAGAATAAACTGTTGTTTCTCAAAAGCCACCGCGAGAAGGGCATGGAAGGCGTCCTTGAGGTGGTCGAATAACCATGTTGGGTGAGCTGTTGATGGCGTCGCTTCTTCTTGCTGATCCAGCCAACCCGATTCAGAGCGCGATCGGGCATTATCAGGATGTCGCATCCTATCAGGTGATGGTGAAATCTTCGAGCGGCGACAAAACCGAAATCATGCGCTATTACTTCAGAAAGCCCGGCTATGTCAGGATGGAATTCATAAAGCCTTTCAATGGCGCCACCCTCATTTATGACCCGTCCAGCAAGCAAGTGAGGTTATGGCCTTTTGGCTATCGGAGTTTTCCGGCGTTTACCTTGAGCCCTGAAAACCGTTTGATCCAAAGCTCCACCGGGCATCGCGTGGATCGGTCGGATGTGGGCGCCCTTTTCAGGAACGTGCAGGCATTACAGGAACACGGAAAAACGGAGGTCGTCGGAATCGAGTATGCCGGCGGGAAAGAAACAATGCATATTACGGTCGAGGGCAATCAAGGGTTCTCAGTGGAAGCGGTGCACCGCTTCCAGCTTTGGCTGGATCAAGCGACGGGCTTCCCGCTAAAAATATCCAGCTACGACGCGGCGGGACAATTGATCGAAGCGGTCGAGATGGACGAGTTGCAGATCAACCCCCGGTTTCCGGATAATTTCTTCGGTCAGTAAACATGGCTGAATTCAATTTCATCACCATATGGCGCATTGAGGCGCCCCTGTCACAGGTATTTGACGCCATATACCGCTGCCCGAATTGGCCGAAATGGTGGGAAGGCGTGGAGAAAGTGGAAGAGATAGCTCCGGGAGATGCAGACGGGATAGGCAGCCTGCGGCGCTTTACCTGGAAAGGGCAGCTTCCCTATCGCCTGACCTTCGATATTCGCGTTATCCGCGCCGTACCGCTGAAAATCATTGAGGGACATGCGAGCGGTGAAGTGGAGGGCGTCGGCCGCTGGCATTTCTCCGGCGACGGCCCCGTTACCGTCGTGCGTTACGAATGGAAGGTGCGCACTACCCGGCGCTGGATGAATCTTCTTGCACCTATTGCGAAACCCTTGTTTAAGTGGAACCACGATCAGGTCATGCGACAAGGCGGAGAAGGGCTGGCGCGCCTGTTGAATACGCGGCTGGTGGGTCTGCCGCATGGCTAACCGGCAACAGGCTGGCGTCTTTTCCGGATGTTTTCGATAAAACGCTTGTTAAAGTATTCCACAAGCGCGACCGGCACCCGGAATGGTTCAGGAAAGCGGAACCGGCGATCCTGCGGGTGCGCGACGTATGGCGCACGGCGGGGCTGGAATTCCCGCTCGATGAGATCATGGAGGCGTGGTAATGGTGTGTATTTCTGGAAGCGGCAACGTATGGAGGATGGCCGCATGAAAAATAAATTGGATTCGAACAGGCTGGGTTGGCGGAATGTGTTAATGCAAGACCTGACCTGAGGGACCCTGACCCGACCGAGTTAAATCACATTGCAACCGCAAGCATGTGGGGTCAGGTCTTGCATTACAACACCACCACGGTCAAGGTCATCTTTGCATTTAATTTCCAGCCGCTATGCCACGACGCCCACGCATTAACACGCCGACATCCCGCAACACATCGTGCAGCGTGGAATCAACCTGCAATGTATCCACCCTATTTTTTCTGCATGGGACGCACCCGCAATATTGCCGCCATTAACCCTGCCTATCCATCTTTCTGTATTGCACCGCCTCGGCGATGTGCGCGGTGAGAATATTTTCGCTGCCTGCCAGATCGGCGATGCTGCGCGCGACCTTGAGTACGCGGTGGTAGGCGCGCGCGGAAAGGCTGAGGCGGGCGATGACCTGCTGCAACAGTGCGGCGCCCTGTGCATCCGGTGCGCACAGCGTGTCGATCTCGCTTACCGTAAGTTGCGCATTGGGCTTGCCTTGGCGAACTTGCTGGCGTTGCCGCGCCACTTCCACGCGCTGCTGGATGGCGCTGCTGATTTCGCCATCTGCCTGCTTGAGCAAGGCTTCCTGCGGCACGGCAGGGACTTCGATTTGAATGTCGATGCGATCCAGCAATGGGCCGGAAATTTTGCCGCGATAGCGCGCAACCTGATCCGGCGTGCAGCGGCATTTGCCGTTGAAGTGGCCGAGGTAGCCGCAGGGGCACGGGTTCATCGCGGCAACCAGCTGGAACTGCGCGCGGAAATCGGCGCGGCGCGCGGCGCGCGAAATGGTGATGCGCCCGCTTTCCAGCGGCTCGCGCAATACTTCCAGCACATGGCGCTCGAATTCCGGCAACTCGTCCAGGAATAAAACGCCGTGCATGGCGACGGAAATTTCGCCGGGGCGCGGATTGCTGCCGCCACCGACCAATGCCACGGCGGAGGCGGTGTGATGCGGCGCGCGGTAAGGGCGCTGCTTCCATTTATCCACATCGAACATGCCGCCGAGCGATTGCATGGCCGCGCTTTCCAGCGCCTCGGCCTCGCTCATCTGCGGCAGGATGCCGGGGAAACGCGCGGCCAGCATGGACTTGCCGGTTCCCGGCGGGCCGCTCATCAGCACGCTGTGGCCGCCTGCTGCGGCGACTTCCAGCGCACGCTTGGATTGCGCCTGACCTTTCACCTCGCTCATGTCGGGGTAGCGCGGCTGCACGGGCTGCGCGTTGGGAATGAAACGGCTCATCGCATCGCGCCCGGCCAGGTGCGCCGCCACCTGAAGCAGCGACTGCGCCGGATATACGGCAGCCTGCTCCACCAGCGCCGCTTCCGCCGCATTGATTTCGGGAAGAACAAAAGAGCGCCCGCAATTTGCGGCGTGGTAAGTCATCGCCAGCGCACCGCGTATCGGGCGCAGCTCGCCGGTCAGCGCCAGCTCCCCGGCAAATTCATATTCGGCCAGGCGTGCGGAAGGTATCTGCCCGGATGCGGCGAGGATGCCGAGCGCGATGGGCAAGTCGAAACGCCCGCTCTCCTTGGGCAGGTCGGCGGGCGCGAGGTTGACGGTAATTCTTTTGGAGGGAAATTCAAACTGGCAGGTGAGCAGGGCGGCGCGCACGCGATCCTTGCTTTCTTTCACTTCGGCCTCGGGCAGGCCGACGATGGTGAAGCTGGGCAGGCCGTTGGCAAGATGCACCTCGACGGTGACCTGCGCGGCATCCATGCCGGAGAGGGCGCGGCTATATAAAACCGCGAGACTCATGTTTGTTAATCCGTGGCCAAGACCGTTTTATGTTGGCCGCCCTGTTGCGCTTCAAGGGTTGCCACACGCGCTTCCAGCGCCGCCAGTTTTTCCAGCGCATGCGACAGCAGCTTGGCCTGGATGTCGAATTCCTCGTGCGTCACCAGATCGAGCTTGGCGAAGCCTTGCGCCAACAGGGCACGCGCATTTTTCTCAAAATCCTTGGCGGGACTGCTGGCCAGCGCCTCATTCAACTTCGTCGCCATCTCTTCAAAAAACTTGGGATTTAACATGATGCGATTCTCCATAGCTAAAGTGTGCGGCTAGTTTAACAAATTTAACGCGCCCACCGCACACTGCTTGTACTTATGTTAATTGCCGCTTTCGATACACTCTAG
>JAHFRC010000014.1 GCA_023259015.1 Nitrosomonadales bacterium
GCTTTATCGGGAGCAATGTATGAACAGCGATTCAACGTGGCGGCTTCGCGCGCACGCGACCGGATGTATTTAGTGCGTTCAGTTGAAAAAGAGCATCTGAGTCCAGCAGACAAGTTGCGCCGTGGTTTAATACAGCATTTTAGTTCGCCTTATGCACAAGATGAGAATCGAGTAGATGATCTACGCAAATTGTGCGAATCACCTTTTGAGCATGAGGTATATGACGAATTGATTCAACACGGCTATCGGGTTATTCCACAAGTAAAGGTTGGGAGTTATCGACTTGATATGGTTGTCGAAGGGCATAATGATTTGCGCCTGGCAGTGGAGTGTGATGGTGATCGTTATCATGGCCCAGATAAATGGGCTGATGACATGCAACGACAACGCATCCTTGAGCGTGCGGGGTGGGTATTCTGGCGGTGTTTTGCATCTAGTTTTGTGCGACGCCGCAGCGAGATGATTTCAGACTTATTGAGAACGCTGGACGAAAGAGGAATTGAGCCCATAGGCTCAGAAAATGCACCACGTAGTGTCCATACTGAGCAACGCCGTTTATCAGCTTTCCCAATAGTTGTTTCGGATATGGCATGAGTGATTTGAAAGTCTCTCCTGAGGGCGATCTGTACCAAGGCATCCGCGACATTCTGTTGTCGGCCAGAACTCAGGCGCGGCGAGCGGTTAACGATGCCATGGTGCAGGCCTATTGGCACGTCGGGCGCTTGATCGTGGAGGATGAGCAGGGCGGAGAGAAGCGGGCCGAGTATGGCAAGGCGGTGTTGTCCGAATTGTCGCGCCGTTTGACGGCAGAATTCGGCAGCGGATTTGCGCCCGATAACCTGCGTAATTTCCGGCAGTTTTACTTGCGCTTTAGCAAGGATGAGATTTGCGACACAGTGTGTCGCGTTTTGTCATGGTCGCATTTCCGCATGTTGATGCGGGTGGAGAACAAGGCGGCGCGAACCTGGTATACCAATGAGGCCGCTTCGCAAGGCTGGAGTGTACGGGCGCTGGATAGGCAGATTTCCACGCTGTATTACGAGCGTTTGCTGGGTAGCACAAAGCAGGACGGTGTACGTGAAGAGGCCGCAGTAAAAATTGCCGCCGAAGCGCCAACTGACCCGCGCGACTTTATTCGCGATCCTTATGTGCTGGAATTCCTCGGCGTACAGCCGGACGCATTTCTTTATGAGCAGGAAGTCGAACAGGGTTTGATCGACCGCTTGCAGCAATTCATGATGGAGCTGGGCAAGGGGTTCGCTTTTGTGGCGCGGCAAAAGCGCTTGCAGGTGGAGGGCGATGATTTCTTCGTTGACCTGGTGTTCTACAACTACTTGCTCAAATGCTTTGTGCTGATTGATCTCAAGGTGGGCAAGTTGGCGCATCAGGATGTCGGGCAACTGGATATGTATGTGCGGGTGTTTGACGAACAGCAGCGTGGCACGGGCGACAACCCAACCATCGGTTTGATCCTGTGTTCGGAACGCAATGCGGCGGTAGCCAAATATTCTGCGCTTGCCGACAATGAAAAATTGTTTGCCAGCAAGTACCAAACTTTCTTGCCGAGCGAGGAAGAATTGCGTGCCGAACTGGAGCGGGATCGCGCGTTGTTGGAGAATGCACGTGAAAGTTTGGATCAAACAGGGGCGGTGGATGATTGACTTTACTCCCGCACAAGTCATTACCGATTTTCAAGTCTTCCCAATTTGGAACGCAGTGCGTACCGAATTGATGAGACTGGTAAAATGGGAACTCAAGATGGCGAAGGAATTACCGGATGAGTAGGCATTTGCAGGTTTACACCCTGCCGATCCGCGTGTACTTTCAGGACACCGATGCGGGCGGTGTGGTGTATCACGCCAGCTATGTGAACTTCATGGAGCGGGCGCGCACCGAGTGGTTGCGCGAGCGCTATGGCTACAGCAATGCCGATCTGATGCGCGAATTCGGCGTGGCGTTTGTGGTGCGTTCGCTCAAGCTGGATTATATGAAGCCCGCGTTGCTGGATGACTTGTTAAGCGTCACCGCGCAGGTCAAGGATCTTGGCAGTAGCCGCGTGACATTGCTGCAAACGGTGATGCGCGGCGATGAGGTGCTGGTGGAGGCGGAAATTCATCTGGTGTGTGTGACCATGACCAATTTCAAGCCGGTGCGTGTGCCGGAAGCGTTGCGTGAACAATGGAAAGAATAAAATGAATGTGACACAGGATTTGTCGTTTCTGCACCTGCTTGAAAACGCCAGCGTGCTGGTGCAACTGGTAATGGGGCTGTTGCTGCTGGTCTCGCTGATGTCGTGGTGGTACATTTTCATCAAGATGTTTGCCGTCAGGATGGCGGTAAAGCAGAGCGAAGAGTTCGAGGAGACGTTCTGGAATAATCCCGACCTCGTAAAGCTGTACCAGAGCTCTAATGTTGCGAGCGGCAATGCGGGAAGCATGGCGCGGATTTTCGCCGCCGGCTTTGCCGAGTTCATCAAGCTGAAGAAGAAGCATGGCATGGAAAACAGCGCGGTAATGGAGGGTACGAGCCGCGCCATGCGCGCCACTTACCAGCGCGAGATGGATAATCTCGAATCGCATTTGTCTTTTCTCGCCACTGTGGGTTCGGTAAGCCCCTATGTCGGGCTGTTCGGCACGGTGTGGGGTATCATGAATGCATTCCGCGGCCTGTCCAATGTCGGCCAGGCTACGCTGGCACACGTAGCGCCGGGCATCGCCGAGGCGCTGGTCGCCACCGCGATGGGCCTGTTCGCCGCTATTCCGGCGGTGGTGGCCTATAACCGCTATGCGCATGATGTGGGGCGTTTGTCATCGCGCTTCGAGAGTTTCATGGAAGAGTTTTCCAACGTACTACAACGCCAATCATGAACATCCGCCGTTCCACCCACAGCCCGATGAGCCAGATCAATGTGGTGCCTTACATCGATGTGATGCTGGTGCTGCTGGTGATATTCATGATCACCGCACCGCTGATGAATCCGGGGCAGATCGACTTGCCCAGCGTGGGCAAGTCGCTGGCGCCGCCCATTGCGCCGCTGGAAGTCATCATCAAGAAGGATGCTACGCTGGCGTTGCGTGACCGCAGCAAGGGTGACAGGGAGCTGGATGTGTCGCGTGGTGAATTGGTTGAAATGATCAAGCAGAAGCAGGCGCAGAATGAGGAACAGCCGGTGGTGATCTCTGCCGACAAGAATGTGCGCTACGAAGAAGTGATCAACGTCATGGATGTATTGCAGCAACAGCAAATAAAGAAGGTTGGGCTGCTGGCGCAAACCAGGGCAGCCTCCAAATAAGCCCGCCATGAGCGCAGCCGTATATGCCGAGCCTTACAAACTGCCCGCCGGGGCATTGGCGCTGGCGGTGCATGCCGCATTTTTTGCGCTGCTGTATTTTGGCATTAGCTGGCGCGCCGAGCCGCCGCAAGGCATGGTGGTAGATATCTGGGACAGCCTGCCCGAGATGAAAAATATCCCGGCCAAAGTTACGCCGCCCGAAGAAGCGCAACCCGAACCCCTGAAGCCGGTGGAGCCGCCCAAGCCGGTTGAGACTCAAAAATTAGCCAAGCCTGCGCAACCTGCGGAGCCGCACAAAGCCGACATTGAGCTGGCAGAAAAGAAAAAGCAAAAGGCCAAACTCGACGAGATCAAGAAGCAAATGGAGCAGAAAAAAATAATTGAGGCCGAAAAGATGCGGGCTGCACAAGCAGAGCAGGAGCGGATACGCACCGTACAGGCCGAACAGGAACGGGCGCGCGCAGAACAGGCAGCCAAGGCGGCTGCAGCCATTGCCAGCGAGATTGGCAAATACAAGGAATTGATTCGTTCCAAGATACGCCACAACATCGTGCGTCCGCCAGATGTGCCGGATAACGCCAGGGCGGAATTCGATGTGACGCTGCTGCCCGGCGGGACAGTGCTGAATGCAAAGCTGAACAGGCAGAGCGGAAATGAGGCTTACGACGCGGCGGTGGAGCGCGCCATCTTGAAATCGCAGCCTTTGCCGCTGCCGCCAGATGTGGCGTTGTTCAATAAATTTCGTGAGCTGCACCTGAAATTCTGCCCCGAGGAAAATTCATGCAAGTAACAAGGTTTTTGCGGTGTTTTGGTTTGCTGGTGTTGTTCTATGTCGCAATGCCTGCACATGCCGCATTGGACATCGAGATCATCGGGGCGGGGGAACACCAGATTCCTGTTGCCATTGTGCCGTTCGCGGGTGAAGAGAAGTTTGCGCAGAGCATCAGCCAAGTGGTTTCTGCAGACTTGGCGCGCAGCGGCCTATTCCGGCTGGTTGACCCGGCCGGCAAAACGCCGCACGACCCGCGCGAAGTGGCGTATGCCGACTGGGCGGGAGTCGATGCAATAGCCATAGGCAGCGTAGAGGAACAGGTTAACAACCGTGTCTCGGTAAAATTCCGGCTGTTGGACACCGTCAAGAAAACTGAGCTTGCCGGCCAGGCAGTATCCGGCAGGACAGACCAATTGCGCGCCATCGCACATCGCATTGCCGACTTGATTTATGAAAAACTCACCGGTGACGCCGGGGTGTTCAGCACGCGTATTGTTTATGTCAACAGGCAAGGCAAGGCTAACCGGCTGGTGGTGGCGGACAGCGACGGATATGGTGAACAGACAGTGCTGGCGACCAACGAACCCATCATGTCGCCTTCTTGGTCGCCGGATGGCAGCCATCTCGCCTATGTGACTTTCGAACATGGCCATGCGGTGGTGTATGTGCAATCTCTGCTTACCAGCCAGCGTATTGTGGTGGCCAAATTTCCCGGCAGCAACAGCGCTCCCGCCTGGTCGCCGGACGGCAGGCAGCTTGCCGTCGTGCTGACGCGCGATGGCAGCTCGCAGATATACCTGGTGCGGCCTGACGGCAGCGACTTGCGCCGGATTACATTCAGCGGAGCGATTGATACGGAGCCGAATTTTTCACCGGACGGGCAGTACCTGTTGTTCACTTCTGACCGTGGCGGCAGCCCGCAGATTTACCGGGTGCCGGTGGAGGGCAGGGAAACCGAACGGCTAACCTTCGATGGCGGCAATAATTTTTCGCCGCGTTACAGCCCGGATGGCAAGAGCTTTGTTTTTGCGCACCTGACTGGAGGACGTTTTTATATAGCCACCCAGGATTTTGAAACCAGGCAGATGCAGTTATTAACCGAAGGGGGATGGGAGAAAAAACCGAGTTTTGCCCCCAACGGCAAACTCATCCTGTTTGCCACCGAGGCACAGGGTCGTGGTATATTAGCGACAGTGTCCAGCGACGGCAGGGTAAAACAGAGAATGTTTCCGCAAGCAGGGGATATTCGCGAGCCGGTGTGGGGACCTTTCCTGAAACAATAATTTTTAAAGGGGATAAATTTATGAAAAAGCTGCTTATAGGTGCATTGCTGGCAAATCTCCTGGCCGCTTGCGCCAGCCAAAAACCAGCAGAACCAGTTGTTGAAGCCAAACCCGCTCCGGTTGCCGAAGCTCCCAAACAAGTTGAGCAAAAGGCAGCTCCCGCTCCGGCTCAAGTTGTGATTGACCCCCTGAATGATCCCAACAGCATTTTGGCCAAACGTAGCACATATTATCCATTCGATGTGTATGTATTGCAGGATGCCGACAAGCTCATTGTTCAGGCACACGCCCGTTACCTGAGCGAACATCCCTACCGCATGGTGCGGCTGGAAGGCAATTGCGATGAGCGCGGCAGCAATGAATACAACTTGGGGTTGGGCCAGCGCCGCGCCGATGGCGTGAAAAAGGCATTGCAAATGGGCGGTGTCAAGGATAGTCAGATTGAAACCGTCAGCTATGGCGAGGAAAAACCGAAGCTTACCTGCCATGAAGAAAAGTGCTGGAAGGAAAACCGCCGCACCGACCTGAACTATCGCTAGATTAAAGCATGAAGTTGCGTGTTTTGCTGGTGGTCGGCTTGTGTGTTGCCGGGGGGCAGGCCCGTGCGGGCCTGCTCAGCGATGACGAGGCGCGCGAGCAGGTGCGCCAAGTCGATACGCGTGTTTCAAAACTGGAAGAATCAAGCAAGCAACAGGACGGAATCAACAAGCAACAAACCCGTTCCCTGCTTGACCTGCAAACACAGATAGAAGCGCAAAACGCGGAATTGCGCAAATTAACCGGACAGAACGAAGAGCTGGTGCATAACCTGCAGGATGCGGAAAAGCGACAGAAAGATTTTTACATTGATCTGGATACCCGCTTGCGCCATTTCGAATCGGCCGAGGCGGCTGCACCGCCCCCTCCTTCGCCGGATAAATCAGCCGATATGGATGAGGCGGACAACCCGGCAGTGGAGAACCGCGCCTACGAGGCAGCATACAAGCTTTTCAAGACGAACGAGCACCAGAATGCCATAAGCGCATTTCAGGAATTTTTGAAAAAATTTCCCGGGTCGGTACATGTGCCAAGTGTTCATTACGCAATGGGTAGCGCTTATTTTGCGATGAAGGATTATAAGAATGCGCTGGCCAGTTACCAGATGATAATGAGCAAGTACTCGTTCAGTCCGAAGATGCCTGAAGCCATGCTGAATTCAGCAGCCTGCCAGCAGGAACTCAAGGATGTGGCGGCAGCCAGAAAAACCCTTACGCAACTCATCGCCAAATACCCCGGTAGCGAAACGGCCATCGAAGCCAAAAAACGCCTGGCGGCACTCAAGTAGGGCTGTTCATGCCCGCCAGCAAGCAACTGCGCATCAGCGAAATTTTTTATTCATTGCAAGGCGAAACCAGCCGCACCGGGCTGCCTACGGTTTTCGTGCGCCTGACGGGGTGTCCGTTGCGCTGCACTTATTGCGACACCACTCACGCCTTCAGCGGCGGAAAGAGCATGACGCTTGCCGCGATACTTGCCGAAGTGGCAACTCATCACGCGCGCTATGTTACGGTTACCGGCGGCGAGCCATTGGCGCAAAAGGATTGCCCTGTTTTGCTGAGCGCCTTGTGTGACGCCGGTTATGAGGTGTCGCTGGAAACCGGCGGTGCGCTGGATGTGTCGGGCGTGGATGTGCGCGTGATGAAGGTGCTGGACATCAAGGCTCCGGCATCGGGAGAGGCTGAAAAAAACCTGTGGAGCAACCTGGCCGCATTGAACGCACACGATGAAATAAAATTTGTATTGTGCGATGAAGCGGATTACATGTGGGCCAAACAGGTGCTGCACGAGCGGAATTTGGCGGGCAGATGCGGCGTGCTGTTTTCCCCCGTATCCGACCGGCTGTCGGCCACCACATTGGCCGGGTGGATATTGCGCGATAACTTGCCGGTGCGCCTGCAATTGCAATTGCATAAGTTATTATGGGGCAATGCCACGGGACATTAGGCATGGCTTGGCAGTGTCAATCAATTAACGCCTGCAACTTATTGCAACAGATTTAAGGGTAGTTTTGTTTTTAATTTAAGGGAATAACCATGAGTTTGAAATGCGGTATCGTCGGCCTGCCCAATGTGGGCAAGTCCACGCTGTTTAATGCCCTTACCAATGCCGGCATCGAAGCCTCCAACTACCCATTTTGCACGATAGAGCCTAACGTCGGTATCGTGGAAGTGCCGGATGCGCGCATGGCGGCGCTGGCGGAAATCGTCAAGCCGCAAAGAATGCAATACGCCATCACCGAATTCGTGGATATCGCGGGGCTGGTGGCGGGCGCATCCAGGGGCGAGGGGCTGGGCAACCAGTTTCTTGCCAACATCCGCGAAACGGACGGCATCGTAAATGTGGTGCGCTGCTTCGAGGATGACAACGTGATACACGTCGCGGGCAAGGTAGACCCGATTTCCGACATCGAAACCATCAACACCGAGCTGGCGCTGGCCGATTTGCAAACAGTGGAAAAAGCGCAGCAACGCAACGGCAAGCTGGCGAGATCGGGCGACAAGGAAGCCGCCAAGTTCGGCCTGTTGCTGGAGCAGGTTTCCGCGCATCTCGACCAGGGCAAGCCGGCGCGCATGATGAAGCTGGATAAAGACCAGCTCGCACTGCTCAAACCGCTGTGTCTGCTCACCATCAAGCCGGCCATGTATGTCGCCAATGTAGCGGAGAAAGGCTTCAGCAATAACCCGCTGCTGTCACGGCTGGAAGAATATGCCGCCAGGGAAGATGCACCGGTGGTGCCGATCTGCGCCGCATTGGAAGCGGAGATTGCCGAGCTTTCCGAAGAAGACAAAAAAGAATTTCTGGCCGATGTAGGACTGGAGGAGCCGGGCCTGAACCGCCTGATCCGCGTGGCTTACAAGCTGCTCGGCTTGCAGACCTACTTCACCGCAGGGGTCAAGGAAGTACGCGCTTGGACCATCCATGTCGGCGATACCGCACCACAGGCTGCTGGCGTCATCCACAACGATTTCGAGCATGGCTTCATCCGCGCCGAAGTCATCAGCTACGACGACTTCATCGCCTGCAAGGGCGAGGCTGGCGCCAAGGAAAAAGGCAGGATGCGCCTGGAAGGCAAAGACTATGTGGTGCGGGATGGCGATGTGATGCACTTTCGCTTCAATGTATAATTGTAACCTCACAAAGAGTTCAAGACTGCCGTGCAGCAAGCGCTGGCAAAATGCAGATTGGTTACAATTTTTTCATTATGTTTTTCATGCGCCACAAAAACTCCATGGCTCAGGGCTTACTTTGGATGAGCGAGCAATTTTTCCAGGCTATCCCAGCCATTCGTGCCAGAAATGGCGTTGTCGCTGTCTCCCTCGTTGACAAATTCCACCGTGCAGACAAGTTCATGCGGTAACAGCGGTTCCTGTGCTGCATGCAGCGCCTCCAGCACGCCGCTGTCGGCTTCCGAGGCATCGCGAGCATCTGCGCGCCGCTGTGTGACGCGCGCACGCAAAGTGATATTGCTTGCCTGCATCGAGGCGATGGCAAACGGAACCTTCAGCTCATGCGCGAGCTCGCGAAATTGTTTGCGCTCTTCCTGTTTGAGAAAGGCCGCATCCACAATCACTGGAAAGCCGGCCATGAGCAGCCCGCGCGCCAGTTCACGAAGGCGCGCATAGGTACGCCGGGTTGCATCGGCGCCATAGATGCCTCCGCCGATGGACGAGCGGCTGTCCGCCGATGGCGCAAGGCCGAACAAGCGTTTGCGTTCCACATCGGAGCGGATGCGGACCGCCTGCAACCGCTCCAGCGCAGCCTGCGCGAAGGTGCTCTTGCCGGAGCCAGGCAGGCCGTGGGTGATGATCAGCACGGGCTGGCATTGGGTGAGATACGCCTCGCCTATGTCGAGATAGCTGCGGCAGGCTGCCAGCGCATCCGCCGTGCTGCGTTTTGACATTCCTTCCTGCGAGGCGCGGATGGCGCTGACCTTGGCACGCACCGCAGCGCGGTAGGCGACATAGAAGCGCAGCACGGACACGCCGCCGTAATCACCCGTGGCTTCCAGATAGGCATTCAAAAAACGGTAGGCGAATTCCGGCCGCTCGCGGTGCAACAGATCCATTACTGTAAAGGCAACTTCGTCCATCACGTCGATCCAGCGCAACGCGGGATTGAACTCGATGCCATCAAAGGGAATGGGTTCATCGCCGATGAGCACGATGTTGCCGAGATGGAGATCGCCGTGGCACTCGCGTATGCGGCCTTGCGCGCGGCGCTCCGCAAAGCGCTTTTCACAGGCTGCATAGGTGATTTCGCTGGCGCGGCGCAATGCGGACAGCGCATCCAGGTCGGCCGGCTGTTTCAGCAACGGCTGCAACTGCTCAAAATTTTGCAGCGCCGATGCGCGTATGGCGGCGGCAGTGCCGAATGCCGAGCCGGCCTCCGCCGCAGGCAAGCCCTCGTGGAAACGCGCAAGCGTGGCAGCCAGGCTATCCAGATGCCGGGGTAAAATCCTGCCGCGCAGCAGCAGCCGGTCCATCTGGCTGGCAAAGGCAAAGCGCCGCATCCTGACGGCATATTCAATGGCAGGCTGTGTTCCCAACTCAGGCGTTTCAATATCGCCGCCGATGGGGATGACATCGAGATAAATTTTCGGCGCCAGGCGGCGGTTGAGGCGAATCTCTTCGGCGCAGAAAAAACGGCGCGCCTCCAAGGTGGTAAAGTTGAGAAAGCCCATATCCAGCGCCTTCTTGATCTTGTATGCGTAGCGGCCGGCCAGCAACACCCATGAAATATGCGTTTCGATCAGCCGCACAGTCCTTGCCGGATGCGGATAGCAGCGGCCATCCAGCAAGGCAGCGACAAGCCTGCTTTGGGCTGAGTAATCGGTCGGGCAGTCACCCATTTGGTATTCCCGCGTTAACGAATGCAAGTGAGCCATTTGAAAGCCGTGCATCAACACGGCTTATGATGGACTTAATCCGGGGTGCATTCAAGCTCCTGCACCGACTACCCGGCCCAGCAGGAAGCATTTATATAGCGGAGAAAGCCGGATAACTGGCAGTTCCATCAATGAGGAATTGGCAATGACGAATTTGAATTTTCAGGATTGCATTACCAAGGCTCCACCAAAGCCGCCCTTCAGAGCCGTGTGTGCCGCCATGGCGGTGTGCTATTCTTCTCCGCAGTTGATTCCGTGCGTTCTCCGATGAAGTTTTTATTACTTGCCTTGCTGCTGCTCCCCCCTCATGCGATAGCGGGTAAAGCTGCAAAAAGCCTGCCGCAACATGGCGCAACCGCACTTTCTGGCGACGGCACACACGTTGCAGAGGATGCGGATTTTCTTGCCGCGCGCGATGCATTCCGCATTGGCGATGCCGCACGGCTTGACCGCATTGCCGTGCGCCTCAAAAATTCCCCGCTGGAACCCTATATCTCCTATTACCAGTTGCGCATGCGCCTGGAAACTGCGGATGCCGCCGCTGTTCAGGCATTTCTTGCGCGCCCAGACGAAACCCCGATGATTGACCGCATGCGCGCGGAATGGCTGAAGTTGCTCGGCAAAAAACAGCAGTGGGACGCCTTCATGGCGGAGTACCCGCACCTGCTGAACGAGGATGCTGAACTCGCATGCTATGCCCTGCAAGCGCGCCGCCATTCGCAGGGGAGCGAGGTATTGCAGGAGGTGCGCAAGCTGTGGTTGTCCGGCAGCAAGGAGCTTCCTGATAGCTGCAAACCGCTGTTCGATGCGGCGCTCGCCGACGGTGTCATCGATGAAGCCGCCATATGGCAGCGCTTGCGCTTGGACTTGGAGGCGGGCAACGTATCGCTGGCCAAACAATTGGCCGCCAAACTTCCTGCGCATCGGGCAATTCCTGCGGCTGAGCTTTCCCAGGCTGCCGCCAATCCTGAGCATTACCTTGGCAGAATAAAACTGGAAAAAGCTTCCGAAGCACAGCGCATGGCGGCGCTGTTCGCCCTGCACCGCCTCGCCAAGCAGTTGCCGCAACTGGCTTATGCGCAGTGGGAAAAAATCGCCGCGCATTTCAATGCTGATGAGCAGCATTATTTTTACTCCTGGCTGGGCTACGAGGCTGCGCGCAAACAGGATGACCGTGCGCTGGAATGGTTCAGGGCGGCGGGAGATGCACCACTTACGGAGCAACAGTTGGCCTGGCGCATCCGGGCCGCGTTGCGCGCGCAGGATTGGCAGGAGGTGCTGGCGGGTATAAGCAGGATGCCGCCGCAACAGCAGGATGAAGGCGCATGGCGCTACTGGCGCGCGCGCGCGCTGAAGGCATTGGGGCAAACCCGCGAGGCAGAAGAATTATTTTTTGCGTTAAGCAGGGAATATAATTTCTACGGCCAGCTCGCAGCGGAAGAAATTGCCACAGCATCCGTGACAAATATAATGCCGCCAGCCTATAAGCCGGGCGATGAGGAATTGAACGTCATGCTGGCGCAACCTGCCATCCAGCGCGCGCTGGCGCTATACCGCATGGACCTGCGCACCGATGCGGCAAAGGAATGGGCGTGGGCCGTGCGGAATTTTGATGACAAACAACTGCTGGCGGCTGCGGAAATTGCGCGCCGCAATGAAATGTATGACCGTGCCATAAATACCGCCAACCGCACGGTGCAGTTGCACGATTTCAGCCTGCGCTATCTCGCGCCTTACCGGGAAGCCCTGCGCGGGCATATCCAGCAGCAAGGGCTGGAGGAAGCATGGGTGTACGGGTTGATGCGCCAGGAAAGCCGTTTTGTGACAGCGGCGAAATCGAACGTCGGCGCAAGCGGGCTGATGCAGATCATGCCCGCAACCGCGCGCTGGATAGCGCGTAAACTGGGCATGAAAGATTACCACCGCACGCTGGTTCGCCAAGTGGAAACCAATTTGACATTGGGGACGTATTACATGAAGACCGTGCTGTCATGGTTCGACAACAACCCGGTGCTGGCCTCCGCCGCCTACAACGCCGGGCCTTCGCGCGCGCGCCAGTGGCGCGGCAACACACCGCTGGAAGGCGCGATCTATACCGAGACCATTCCCTTCGACGAAACACGCGATTATGTCAAGAAAGTGATGAGCAACACCGTGTATTACGCCCAGCTCTTCGGCCAGCCGCCGCGTTCGCTCAAGCAGCGCCTGGGCATAATTGCGGCAAAAAACGAAACCAACCAGCAGCCGATACCCGATGAAAAATAGCGGCCTGAAAATTTACTGCGTGGGCGGCGCGGTGCGCGACCGGCTGCTCGGCCTGCCGGTGCAGGATCGCGACTGGGTGGTGGTCGGCAGCACACCGGAAGACATGGTTGCGCGCGGCTACCGGCCGGTGGGCAAGGATTTCCCGGTGTTTCTGCATCCCGAGACGCACGAGGAATATGCGCTGGCGCGCACCGAACGCAAGACTGCGCCGGGCTACAAGGGCTTCTTCATCCATGCCGCGCCGGAAGTGACGCTGGAACAGGATTTGCTGCGGCGCGACTTCACCCTCAACGCCATCGCCGAGGATGCAGGCGGCAAATTGATCGACCCATACGGCGGCGAGGCTGACCTGCGCGCGGGCATACTGCGCCACGTCAGCCCTGCATTCAATGAGGACCCGGTGCGCATCCTGCGCGCGGCGCGTTTCGTGGCGCGTTTCGGTTTTTCCGTCGCGCCGGAAACCATGGAATTGATGCGTTCGATAGTAAACAACGGCGAAGTGGATGCGCTGGTGCCGGAGCGCGTGTGGCAGGAACTGGCGCGCGGCCTGATGGAAAAAAAACCTTCGCATTTTTTCACCGTGCTGCGCGAATGCGGCGTGCTGGCGAGAATCCTGCCGGAAGTGGATGTGCTGTTCGGCGTGCCGCAGCCGGAAAAATATCATCCGGAAATAGATTGCGGCATTCACACCATGCTGGTGCTGGACGATGCGGCGCTCCACAACCATACGCTGGAGGTGCGCTTCGCCGCGCTCGCGCACGACCTGGGCAAGGGCAATACGCCGAAGAACATCCTGCCGCACCACATCGGCCATGAGGCGCGCGGCGTGGAGTTGTTGCATGCCCTGTGCGGGCGCCTGCGCGTGCCCAATGAGTGCCGCGACCTCGGCCTGCTGGCGGCGCGCTATCACGGCGACGTGCATCGCGTCCGCGAGCTGCGCCCCGACACCATCGTGCGCCTGTTGCAAGGCTGCGACGCGTGGCGCAAGCCGGAGCGCTTTATGCAACTGTTGCAGGCATGCGCCTGCGACGCGCGTGGGCGCACCGGCCATGAGCACGATGCCTACCCGCAGGCGGATTACCTGTTGTGCGCCCTGCAAGCGGCGCAAGCGGTGCGTGCCGGTGAAATTGCGCGGCAGTGCGAGGATAAAAACCTGATTGCCGAGCAAGTGCGGCTGGCGCGTGTGGCGGCGGTAGAACATGCCATCCAGGGCTGAAAATCTGAATGCACTGCTGCGCGAAGTGCGCGCCTGCAAAGTGTGTGCGGCGCACCTGCCGTTCCCGCCCAAACCGGTTTTACGCGCCGCCGCTTCAGCGCGCATCCTGGTTGTCGGGCAAGCGCCGGGGCGGCGCGTGCATGAGACCGGCATTCCATGGAACGACCCGTCCGGTGACCGCTTGCGCGACTGGATGCAAGTGTCGCGCGATACTTTCTATGACGAAAAACACATTGCCATCATCCCCACCGGTTTCTGCTATCCCGGCACAGGCAAAGGCGGCGACCTGCCGCCGCGCCCGGAATGCGCGCCGCTTTGGCACCCCCGCCTGCGCGCCGCCTTGCCGGATATCCGCCTGACCCTGCTCATCGGCAGGTATGCGCAGGCCTATTACCTCGGCGGGCGCAGAGGCAGGACGCTGGCCGAAACCGTGCGCCATTACCGCGATTACCTGCCGGAATTTTTGCCGTTGCCGCACCCAAGCCCGCGCAACCAGATGTGGCTCAAGCGCAACCCATGGTTTGAGGAGGAGGTGTTACCGCTGTTGCGCGAGTTGGTGCATAAGCAGTTAACACTGGAGAAGTTAAAAGTGCGGAGCTAGCCATGAAAAATTCATTTTCTTAGCCTGTCTTTTTCATGAGGGGCTGATGGCGGAGCGGCTTGAGGCAAATATTAGGAGCGTTTTTATGAAATATACGCTAACCCTTGTTATCAAGGGTGGCCGGGGTGCACCCATTCTTCCAAAACGTCATGCAGTTGCATGAACTGGAAAGATTTGTCGAGAAAGCAATCAACTCCGGCGCGCTTGCAGCGCTCGAGGTAAAATTTTTCGGAATAGTGGGTCAACACCATGACCTTGATCCAGGCATGGCGCTTCTTGATGTTTTCCAGCACATCCATTCCCGATCCGGATTGCAGGAGGAGATCTAGGATCACGGCATCAGGCAACAGTGCGTCGATTTGTTCGATCGCATCCTGCGCGTTCATGGAATGGCCAACCACCCTGATTTCCGGAATATCAGACAGCACAGATTGCAGGTTTTCATCCACCGCTGCTGAATTATCCACGACAATTATGTCCATCAATCCACTCCCTTTATTTCGACGCGCCAGGCTACAAGATACACTGTGTAATGATGCTTCATCACTCGTGGATTGGGTATCGGCGTCTGTCTGATTTTAATGTAAGGAACAGGGAAATTTTGCCGTCAGTATTTGCCTGACAAGGAAAAAAGCGCGATGCGATGAATGGCTTGCACGCAGTTGATATTCCTGTGATTCAGTGAGGCAAGCCGCCAGCCTTTTGACTCATTACGGATGGCATGGCACACCTTTGGCATAACAAATGAGGTCGATGCTTAACGCGGCAAGAATGATGCAGGGCATTCATTTTTAAAATCCAGGGAGACAATACCCGGCCAGATACACCAGGCCGGATGCTGGACGCACAGCTTCACATTTTCTGTTCCGGTTCTCCTTGTTTGGGAAACAGCACCCACATCCGCCCTTGCTGTTTCATCTTCCCCGCCTGCTCTGCGGCATGCGCGCCAAAACCCCAAAAGAAATCCGCGCGCACCGCGCCCCTGATTGCGCCGCCGGTATCCTGCGCCAGCATCAGGCGGTTGAGCGGGGTGTTATTGTTGGGATAGGTGGTGGAGAGGAATACCGGCGCGCCGAGCGGGACGGTGCGCGCATCCACCGCCAGGCTGTATTCGTCGGTGAGCGGCACTCCCAGCGCGCCCAGCGGCGCAGACAAACCATTCGGCAACTCGCGGAAAAAAACATAGCTTGGGTTTTGCGCGAGCAATGCGCCGAGTTTATCCGGATGCTGTTCCGCCCATGCCTTTATGCCCTGCATGGAGGCTTCTTCCAGCTTGAGCTCGCCCATCTCGACCAGTTTTTTGCCGATTGAAACGTAGGGGTAGCCATTCTGGTCGGCGTAGCCGACTTTCACCATGCCGCCATCCGGCAATTCGATGCGCCCGGAACCCTGGATTTGCAGGAAAAACAATTCGACTGCATTGTCCACCCAGAACAGCTCGCGCCCCTTGATTGATGCGGTTCCGGAATCAATTTCCGCGCGGCTGTAGTAGGGCACCACACGCTTGCCTTGCAGGCGTCCGCGCAAGCGCAGGTCCTTGAGTTGCGGGTAGGCTTCGCCCAGATCGATTGTAAGCAGGTCATCCGGCGCGGCGTAGAGCGGGTAGCGGAATTGCGCGGTTTTGGAACGGCTGCCCTTGAGCAACGGTTCGTAATAGCCGGTGATCATTCCCTGTTCGCTGCCGTCCGGGTTGAACACCTGATAGGGCGTAAACCATGTTTCATAAAATTCGTGCAATGCGGTGTTGTTGCCTGTGCCCAATTGTTCGGCGCGAGCACATACCTCGCTCCAGTTCGGTTTATTTTTCAGCGCGCGGCAGCTTTGCAAAAACGCGGGCCAGGCTGGCGTGAGATCAAGCGTCTGCCAATCCGGCAGCATCTCCCACTTGCTCACGGAAAAAAGCTTGGCAGGAGCGGTAACCGGCAACGCAACAACGGGCGGTTTGGGTGGCGCAACACAGGCGACAAGCAGCAGGCTCAGCCCGATGGCCAGCCAATTCTTTTTTGCTTCAAACATCATGCTTTTTCCTTGTGCAATTCAATCAAGCGGAACCAGCCGCGCGCCAGCACAGGCTGATCCGATATTACATACATCCCCGGAACCGCTTCCAGCACATCTTCGAATACCACATCCAGGCGCGTCGCCAACTGCCCGGACAGGGGACTCAGGCTGCGCCGCAGCCAGGCGCGCTCGCCACGGCGCAAAAATTTGTCGAACAGCAGTATGTGCCCACCCGGCTTGAGCACACGCGCAGACTCCACCATGCAGCGCTGCGGTTGCGGCACTACCGCAACAATGAGGTGCAACACCACATAGTCGAAACTTGCATCCGCGAATGGCAATGCCATGCTGTCGCCCTGCACCATCTGCATGTGCAGGTTGCCTGCCCTTGGCCGCGCCCGTGCCAGCATCGCACCGGTCAGGTCGAGTGCGGTGTAATCGTGGTGCGGCGGGAGGAAGGGAAAATCCAGCCCGGTGCCGGCGCCGCTGAGCAACACATGTTTGCGTTCATGCTGCACCAGTGAACTTAAGCTGCGCCGCCTGATATTGGCTGCGATGCCGCGATCCAGAACAGCATCGTAGAATGGGGCGATGAACCGGTAACTGGTTTTTAGCGACATGTAAATTGCGCAATGAGTGCGAAAAAAATGGCGCCGCTACTGGTGATGCTGACAGGAAATTCGCCGCCTTTATCCATGGCGGCATTTCACCTTATTTTACCGGCAATGACAAGCCTCCGACTGTTTGCTTTACCCTGAATCCCTCATTTGAACCACGAAGAACCGGTAGAACTGCAAAGCATAAGTCATGGGTAAAAAAAGCCCCTGACCCGGGAGGGCAGGGGCAAAAGTCTTAACAACGGAGGAGAAGGGGGGATGTTGTTAAGATGCTACTTCGAGGCTCTGGGTTACGAAGCCTCAGTGAAATGATATTTCAATGCGCGTGAATTGTGCATCGGTGTTTGTCTGATTGTTGTGTAGGAAGCAGAGAAATGTTGTTGTCGGTGTTTGCCTGACAAAGCATGAAGTGTGATGGCAGAAATAGCCGGTATCTTATTGACCCATAGGCATGTTGAATTTCATCCCCGGAAATGGGCCAATATTTATCGCATGATAGGGAGGCAGATGTGCCTTTGGCGTCGGAGAGCAAAGACCGCTTGATACGCAAACATTGCAACGGGGCAATTTGGTAAACTGCGCGCATGTCTGAATTTTATGCACTCGTCCCCGCCGCCGGCTCCGGTTCGCGCATGGGCGGCGAGCTACCCAAGCAATACCTGCCGTTAGCCGGCAAGCCGATGGTCCATCATGCGCTGGCAACATTGTGCGAATGCGCCGACATCGGCGCCGTGTTCGTGGTGCTCGCGCCGGACGATGTTCATTGGCGCCGCTATGACTGGTCGCACTTTGGCGACAAGTTGCAGCCGCTGTTTTGCGGCGGCGCGACGCGCGCGGAAAGCGTGCGCAACGGCCTGATGGCCTCCGAGCTGGAGCCGGACGACTGGGTGATGGTGCACGATGCAGCGCGCCCCTGTTTGAGCCAAGCGCAACTTGCGCGCCTGATTAACGAGCTGCGCGACGATGCAGTGGGCGGCATCCTGGCCGTGCCGGTGGCGGATACGCTGAAGCGCGCCGATGCCACGCAGCGCATCGCGCAAACCGAAAACCGCACAGGGTTGTGGCAGGCGCAGACGCCGCAAATGTTCCGTACCGGCTTGCTGCTGCAAGCTCTGCAACAGGCGCATGGCGTTACCGATGAGGCTTCTGCGGTGGAGGCGCTGGGGCTGAAACCGAAACTGGTGGAGAGCGAGACGACCAATTTCAAGGTGACTTATGCGCAGGACATGAGGCTGGCGGAGTTAATGTTGAAGGAATAAGGAGAATATGCGTACGTTAGTTCCGATTCTTTTACTTACAGTACTAACTGGATGTGGCACTGTCGCATCCGTGAAGATGACTACTCTGCAAATAGAAAATCCTTCATTCAAGCTTTTGGATAACAGGCCCAGCGAGACGCGACAATCACGCATTGATAAAGATGCATCTGGTACCACGACCTTCTATGCTGATGACAACATTTCTCCATCGGTGCCAGAGTTGGTAACGGCTGCACTTCAAGCTGAACTTCGAGATAAGTTGGCAGGGCGCACGGTAATTTTGAATGAATTCGTCATGTATGTTTACGAGCATAGGGCATCGGTGGACATGAACCAACTGCATACTGCGGCGGCCTCAACACCAGGAGGATATGCTGCTGCGCCCTTTGCCGGACTGCTTATCTCTAGTATTGATGAAGTCATAGGAGAGAAAACCGTGTATGTAAGAATTAGCGGAAAGGTCGAGGGTCAGGAATTCTCAACTTTTATCGGCGACCTATACCGAGGGCGCGTAACAGAGTCCAACATTCAAATAACACTGCAAAAAACACTGACTCAACTCGCGAGTGATGTACAAAGTGTTGTTGACAAAAAATAGGAGGAACATCTGTGCGCATCGGTCAAGGTTTTGATGTCCATCAATTAGTGGAAGGCCGCAAGCTGATTATCGGCGGCGTGGAGATTCCCCATGACAAGGGGCTGCTCGGCCATTCCGATGCGGATGTGCTGCTGCACGCGATCAGCGATGCGCTACTCGGCGCGGCGGCGCTGGGCGACATCGGGCGGCACTTTGCGGATAGCGATGCCAAGTACAAAAATATCGACAGCCGCATCCTGTTGCGCGAGGTGGTGCACATGGTGCGCGAGCAGGGTTTCCGCGTCGGCAATGTGGACGCCACCATCATCGCGCAGGCGCCGAAGATGGCGCCGCATATCCCGCAGATGGTGGCGCATATCGCCGCCGACCTGCGTGTGGAAAAAAACGCCGTCAACGTGAAGGCAACCACCACCGAGCAACTGGGATTCAGCGGGCGCGGCGAGGGCATCGCGGCGCAGGCGGTGGTGTTGCTGCTGGCGGAATGATGAATTCCTGTGCTTGCCCTTCGATAGGCCCAAGGCGAACGGATTCGTAAATTGATGCGCATATTAGCACTGGAAACTTCCACCGAATACTGTTCCGTCGCGTTGTGGCAGGACGGCAATGTCAGCAGCCGTTGCGAGCTGGTGGGGCAGAAACATTCCGAAGTGTTGATCGAAATGCTGGACGGTTTATTGCGCGCAGAGAATGTGAAATTGGCGCAACTCGATGGCATCGCCTTCGGCAAGGGACCCGGCTCCTTCACCGGGGTGCGCATCGCCTGCGGTGCGGCGCAAGGGTTGGCGCTGGGGGCGGATTTGCCGGTAGTGGGCGTATGCACCTTGCAGGCGCTGGCGCAAGCTTCCGGCCGCGATAAGGTGATCGCCGCGCTGGATGCGCGCATGGCCGAGGTGTACCACGCCACATATGAAAAACGCGGTGGGGAATGGGTGACAGTATGCGAACCGAACCTATGCCTGCCGCAGCACGCGCCTCAAGTTGCGGGAACATGCTGGTTCGGTGCGGGCAGCGGATTTGCCTTGCATGGCGCGGCCTTGAATGAGCGCTATGCCGGGCAGCTTGCCGGCAGCGATGCGCAGGCCGTGCCGCAAGCCAGCGCCATTGCCATGCTGGCCGCGTTGCGTTTTGCCGCCGGGGATGGCTTGGATGCGGCGCAAGCCATGCCGCTGTATTTGCGCGACAAGGTGGCGCTAAAGACTTGCGAGAGAGTGTGATGTCCATTCCACTTCGACAGACTGATGGAGCTACTAGCCATTCGACTGGGCCGTCAAACGACAACGGCCAAGTCGCTGGTTATCAGTGCGAGCAGGTTTCTGGAATGCAGTTACGCGGAATGAGCCTGGCTGACGTGGATGCGGTCATGCGCATCGAACAGCATGTGCATGCGTACCCGTGGACGCGCGGCAATCTTACCGATGCGCTCAACAGCGATTGCGTGTGCAAGGTGTATGAAGTTGGAGGAGAGTTGCTTGGATATTTCATATTGATGCCTGCGGTGGATGAGATGCAGTTGCTCGACATCAGCATTGCCGCCGCACACCAGCGCAAGGGGCTGGGTCGCAAGCTGCTGGGAGAGGCAATGGAAATGGCGCGCGGCATGAACATGCGCCGCATGTTGCTGGAAGTGCGTTCTTCCAATACGGCGGCGCTGGGGCTGTACCGCGCTGCGGGGTTTCGCGAAATCGGTTTGCGGCGCGGTTATTATCCTTCTGCGGCTAATGGGCGGGAAGACGCCATTGTGATGGAATGTGTATTGTGAATCGGGAAGAAGCGGTCTTGCGCGAGCTTAACCTCTACCCGCAGTGGCGGCTGCGTGAGAGTAATGGCAAAGCCATTGGGCACCCTGCGGCACCCCCCTTGGTTGCATCCGCTCCGGTTCAAATGTCGGTACCTGCCGAAACAATAACCGATGCTGCTCCAGACAAGAGCCGTGAACAGCTCATCAGCGAACTCCACTGGCCGGAACTGAAAGCGATGGTGCGCGCTTGCACCGTATGCAAGCTGCGTGCGGGCTGCACGCAAACCGTGTTCGGCGTGGGCGATGAAAAGGCGGACTGGCTGTTCGTGGGCGAAGGGCCGGGGGCGGATGAGGATGCGCTGGGCGAGCCGTTTGTGGGGCAGGCAGGCAAGCTGCTCGACAACATGCTGGCCGCAATCAAGTTGAAGCGCGGCAACAACGTGTACATCGCCAATATTGTAAAATGTCGGCCACCCGGCAACCGTACACCGGAAGCGGACGAAATCGCGGCATGCCTGCCCTATCTGCAAAGACAAATCGGGCTGATCCAGCCCAGAATCATCGTGGCGCTGGGCAAGACCGCCGCCACATCATTGCTGGGCAGGGAAGCCACGCTGGGTTCGTTGCGCGGCACGCTGCACGATTATCATGGCGTTCCGTTATTGATTACCTACCATCCCGCTTATTTGCTGCGCAGCCCGATGGAAAAATCCAAGGCATGGCAGGATTTGCGCCTGGCGGTGGAAACGATGAAGGGATTAAGTTGATCCAGCTAAGCACCCATTTGTTTCATGGGCGGATATTTTAAAAGGGCAAGGCATGTCGAAAAGCGGCGATGAATTGAAAGTGATGGTGGTCGAGGACAGCAAGGTAACCATGAAGGCGCTGTGCAATTACCTCTGGCGCATGGGTATTTCCCCGCAGACTGCGGTGAACGGGCAGGACGCGATAGAAATTTTCCGCAAGGACCGGCCCGACATCATCCTGCTCGACGCCATCCTGCCCGACATTGACGGCTTCGATATCGCAAAAAAGTTGCGCGACATGGAGCAGGGAGACGAATGGACTGCCATCATCTTCCTGACCAGCATGGCGAAGGATGAAGACCTGGCGCGCGGCATTGCGGCGGGCGGAGACGATTACCTGATGAAGCCGATCAGCGAAGTGGTGCTGCACGCCAAGATGCGCGCCATGCGCAGGTTGGTGGAGATGCAGCGCGCGCTGGTCGAAGTCACGCAGGAATTGAATGTGGCGAACAAGGAATTGCAGCGCCTTTCCACCACTGACGGCCTGACCGGCATCGCCAACCGGCGTTTCTTTGACGAGCTGGCGCCGCGCGAGTGGCGGCGTTGCGCGCGCATGAAGCAGCCCATGTCGCTGGTGATGATCGATGTCGATTTTTTCAAGAAATACAACGACACCTATGGCCACCAGGCGGGGGATGAATGCCTGAAAGCGGTGGCCGCGCAAGTGGGGCGCGCCACACCGCGCGCCAGCGACCTGGCGGCCCGTTATGGCGGCGAGGAGTTTGTGCTGATACTCGGCGAAACCAGCATGGACGGCGCAAAATGGGTGGCGAACAATATCCGCCAGCATGTGTCCGACTTGAATATACCGCACGCCGCATCGTCATTGCAGCATGTCACCATCAGCTGCGGCGTCGCCTCGACGATTCCGCGCGAAGACCAGCCGCTGGAAACCTTGCTGAAAGCCGCCGACGAAGCCTTGTACATGGCCAAGATGCAAGGCCGCAACACGGTTGCCGGCGCGGAGTAGTCATACCTGACCTGCATCCTGGTCGTGGCCGTGTTTCTTGTACAGTGCGGCCATGATGCCCGACAGCAGCAAACCGAACACCACGATGGTGAAGTAGATGCCGAATTCCAGTTTTTCCATCAGGGCATACAGCGAGAGCATGGCGAAAATGCTGAGGTTTTCGTTGAAATTCTGCACCGCGATCGAACTGCCCGCGCCCATCAGCAGGTGGCCGCGGTGTTGCAACAGGGCGTTCATCGGCACCACGAAATAGCCGCCCATCGCACCGATGGCGATGAGCAGCGCGATGGCGAGCAAGGGGCTGGTGACCGGGATCATCACCAGCACCGCCAGCCCCATGGCGATGCCGACCGGCAGGACTTTCACCGAGTGTTCCAGTTTGACAAACCTTGCCGCCAGCGCTGCACCGATGGCGATGCCGACGGCAACCCATGCAGTAAGCTTGGCGGCCGCGCTCATGTCATAGCGCAATGCGATGGCGGCCCACGTCAGCACCATCAAGCGCAGGGTGGCGCCGGCTCCCCAGAATAGCGTGGTGACGGCAAGCGACACTTGCCCCAGCGGGTCATTCCACAGCAGCTTGAAGCAGTGTGCGAATTCCTTTAACAGGAAAACCGGATTGCGGCTTAACGGCCTGTGGTCAATGGGTACGCGCGGGATGCGGAGGTTGAACAGCGCAGCGACGAGATAGATGGCGGTGATGACAGAGATGGCCAACTCCGGCGGAGTGTCTATGCCGGTGTCGATCAGCGGCACATCCCACCATTGCAGCATGGGATTGGCGATTTCCGGGGTGATGAGCACACCGCCGACTACCGCGCCGAGGATGATGGCGAGGACGGTCAAACCTTCCATCCAGCTGTTCGCTACAACCAGTTTTTCCGGCGGCAGGTATTCGGTGAGGATGCCGTATTTGGCAGGCGAGTAAGCCGCTGCGCCGAACCCCGCCACACCATAGGCGATGAGCGGATTGGCGCCGGACAGCATGATGATGCAGCCGCAAAACTTGATGGCATTGCTGATGAACATCACACGGCCCTTGGGCAGGGAGTCGGCGAATGCGCCGACGAATGGCGCCAGCACGATATAGGAGAAAACGAAAGCTTCCTGCAGCACGGGGGTGTGCCACGCGGGAGCGTGCATATCCTTCAGCAAGGCAATGGCGGCGAACAGGAACGCGTTGTCTGCGAGCGCGGAAAAGAACTGCGCCGCAAGAATGATATAGAAACCGAGATTCATGTTCTTTCGGCGGAGGCTAATGCGCGCAGCGCGTTATACATAGCGACAGAAATCGTAGCGAGCGACTCTGGGGTGGGGGAAGCCGGAGCACAGCACCCGGAGCATACAAATAGTATGTGAGGAGTGCGAGCACCGCCTGACCCTGCTCCGGAGTCGCGCAGTAGATTTATGTCGCTATGTATGAAAGCGGGTTTATCGTCTGGCCGTAGCCAAAAGAACTGCGCCGCGAGGATGATATAAAAGCCGAGATTCATTAAGGGAAGCAGTCTTGGTCAGCGCGTTTTATAACATGAAAACGAGATGCCTGCTATCATTAGCGGCAATCACGTACTGTCTGCAAAGCCGCATCCATGCCCCGTCCGATACAAGCACGCATCGATCTTTCCGCGCTGGAGCACAACCTGCAAGTGGCGCGCCGCGCGACCAGCGCGCGCATCATGGCAGTGATCAAGGCCGGCGCTTACGGGCATGGCCTGTTGCGCGCCGCCAAGGCGTTAAACGCAGCGGATGGCTTTGCACTGCTGGACGTGAATGAAGCCGTGCATTTGCGCGAAGCGGGTTTCCGCCAGACCATCTTGCTGCTGGAAGGGTTTTTCACCCCGGACGATTTGCCGTTGATAGACAAACACGAACTCGCCTGCGTTATCCACAGCCCGCACCAGGTCGCCATGCTGGACAATTTGCCGCGCCGTGGCCGCCTGCCGGTGTGGCTCAAGGTCAACAGCGGAATGAACCGCCTGGGTTTTGATCCGCAGGATGTTTTCGCTGTGATGGAAAAACTGAAGGGCCATCACGCCGTGCGCGATATCACGCTGATGACGCACTTCTCCCATGCCGATGAGGCGGCAGGCGTGGCGGCGCAACTCGGGGTATTTAATGAGTTGGCGGCGCCGTACCGCGTGGCGCGCTCGCTGGCCAATTCTGCCGCGCTGCTGCGTTATCCCGCAACCCATGCCGACTGGGTGCGCCCCGGCATCATGCTGTACGGCGCCTCGCCATTTGCCCCGGGCAGCGGAGAGCGGCATACTGCGCAGCAACTCGGCTTGCAGCCGGTGATGACGCTGAGCAGCGAAATCATCTCTGTGCGCGAATTGAAAGCAGGCGAGCATATCGGTTATGGCGGCCTGTTTCGCGCAGAAACCGCCATGCGCGTAGGCACGGTTGCCTGCGGCTACGCCGACGGCTATCCGCGCCATGCGGCGAGCGGAAGGGTGGAGCCGCAGGCTGCGCCAAGACCGGACGAAGTCCGAGTGTCTGGCGGCGTACCCCTTGCGGGTGCTCCGGGTACCCCCCGGCGTACCCCTTGCGGGTGGAGCGGTACGCCGTTGCTGGTGGAAGGCCGGCGCACGCGTATCTTGGGGCGTGTTTCGATGGATATGCTGAGCGTGGATTTGAGCGCATTGCCCGCTGCAGATGTCGGCAGCAATGTCACGCTGTGGGGCGCCGGGCTGCCGGTGGAAGAAGTCGCCCACGCGGCGGGCACCATCAGCTACGAGTTGCTGTGTGCGTTGACCACGCGCGTGCCGGTGGTGGTTTAGCCTGCCGCTAATACGCAGCGCAGTTGACTAACCTCGGTGTACCATGCCAATGTGTAAGCTGAGAGTGAACTCATGAAGAAAATTTATGGATAAAACTACTGTTGCCGAACTGGTAAAGGGAATAGGCGGCCTGGTTACGTTGCCAGATGTTTTTATCCGCATCAACCAGATGGTCGAAGACCCGGATAGTTCCGCCGCCGATATCGCCAAGGCGGTGAGCCAGGATCCTTCATTCACCGTACGCCTGCTGCGTGTCGCCAACAGCCCGTTCTACGGTTTTTCCTCCACTATCGACACCGTTTCCAGGGCGGTGTCGGTGATCGGCACCAGCCAGATACGCAACCTCGCGCTGGCAACGGCTGTCGCGCGCAGCTTTGCCGGTTTGCCCAACGACCTGGTGTCGATGGAAAACTTCTGGCGCCACAGCCTGTATTGCGCCCTGGTTGCGCGCATCCTTGCCAGACGGGTGAAGGTGCGCAAGTGCGATGCCGAAGCGGTGTTTACCGCGGGGCTGCTGCATGACATCGGCGAACTGGTCATTTTCAACCGCCTGCCCGAGCAGGCCAAGGAGTCGCTGCTGATGGTGCTGGACAGCGCGGATGAGGTGCCCGTTTACCAGGCCGAAAACCAGGTGATGGGGTTTGACCATTCCGAAGTGGGCGGCGAATTGGCGCGCCAGTGGAGCCTGCCGCCGCTGCTGGAAGAGTGCATCGCCTACCATCACAATATCCGGCAGGCACAGCATTACCCGCTGGAAACTGCGGTGGTGCATATCGCCAATATCCTCGCGCTGATGGCGGAAACAGACACCCTTGATCCTGCCGATGTTTCCCCCGTTGACCCGCTCGCGTGGGAAATTACCGGACTGGTTGCAGAAGAGGTGATTGAGCCGGTGGTGCGCGAGGCGCAGGAAGAAATCGCCGAAGCCGAAAAGCTTTTCCTCGGTAAATAGGCAGGCCGGCTAATGGCTCCAGACCCCACTCGCCGCCTGCCTCTGGCTTTGCCCGGATTCGAACATGTCCGCAGGGCATGGCACAGTGCTTACGAGACCTTTGCCGCGCGGCTTAATCCTGGAGAATATTATGTCACACAGTGCGACGAGGGGGTTTATACCACGCTCGGCTCCTGCATTTCGGCGTGCATCCGCGACCGCGTTACCGGTATCGGTGGCATGAACCATTTCATGCTGCCCGCTTCTGCCGAGGCTGATGCAGGCGGCTGGAAATCCACCGACCTGAGCGACGCCACCCGCTATGGCAACTTCGCCATGGAACACCTGATCAACGACATCCTGAAAAATGGCGGCAAGCGGCAAAACCTTGAAGTAAAGCTCTTCGGCGGCGGGCGCGTGATGAAGGGCATGACAGATATCGGTGCGCGCAATATCGCCTTCGCTCACGATTATCTCAAGACCGAAGGGCTGCGGGTGACATCGGAGGATGTCGGCGATGTCTTTCCGCGCCTGGTGGTTTACTTTCCCGCCACCGGAAAGGTGAAGGTGAAACGGCTGCGTTCCCTGCACAGCAACACCATCGTCGCACAGGAAGTCAGGTACCTCGAGACCATTGCGGCAAAACCGGTGGGCGGCGAAATCGAATTGTTCTGACTATGTGCTACTGCAATCCGATAATGTTAGCCGGGGAATAAAAGTGGAGCCTCAACAAACCAGGGAACACAAGTTGACATTACCCGAGGTGCTCGGCATGCTGGTCGCCGACGGCATGGTTGCCCAAGCTGACGCCGATGCGCTGTCCGCCGAGCGGCGCATCCACCGCAACGAAGCGCACCCGTTGGTGGCGGTCGCCGGACGGAATTGGAAGTCCCTGTTGCCGCCGCACAAATTGCTGCACCTGGAAGCGTTGACGGAATGGCTGGCCGGGCGCGTCGGCCTCGAATATATCCATATCGACCCGTTGAAAATAGATTTTTCCAAAGTCACCGACATCATGTCCAGTGACTATGCCGAGCGTTTCGGCATCCTGCCGGTGCAGGTGACGGCGCACGAAGTGGTGGTAGCCACGTCCGAACCTTTCATGCGCGAATGGGAGAAAGTGCTCGCGCCCATGTTACGCAAGGATATCCGCCGCGTCATTGCCACCCCGGTGGACATCAGCCGCTACCTGGCCGAGTTCTACAACCTGGCGCGCTCGGTGAAGACCGCATCAAAAGGCGACCGGCAGGGTGTATCCGGCCTGTCTTCGTTCGAGCAATTGGTGGAGCTGGGCAAGGCCAACCGCCAGTTCGATGCCAACGACCAGCATATCGTCCACATCGTGGACTGGCTGTGGCAATATGCTTTCGAGCAGCGCGCCTCGGATATCCATATCGAGCCGCGGCGCGAAATCGGCATCGTGCGTTTCCGCATCGATGGCGTGCTGCACCAGGTGTACCAGATTCCCATGTCGGTGATGAACGCCATGACCAGCCGCATCAAGATTCTTGGCCGCATGGATGTGGTCGAGAAGCGCCGCCCCCAGGATGGCCGCATCAAGACGCGGACAGCCGATGGGCAGGAGGCGGAGTTGCGTCTTTCCACCCTGCCGACGGCTTTCGGCGAAAAACTGGTGATGCGGATTTTCGACCCTGAAGTGCTAGTGCGCGACTTTTCCGAACTCGGATTTTCCACTGAGGATCGCGCCCGCTGGGAGCAGATGACGGCGCAACCCAACGGCATCATCCTCGTCACCGGCCCCACCGGATCGGGCAAGACAACCACGTTGTATTCCACGCTCAAGTCTCTTGCCACGCCCGAGGTCAACGTTTGTACCATCGAAGACCCGATCGAAATGGTCGAGCCGGCATTCAACCAGATGCAGGTGCAGCACGGCATCGACCTCGGTTTTGCCGATGGATTGCGGGCGCTGATGCGCCAGGATCCTGACATCATCATGGTGGGCGAAATCCGCGACCTGGAGACTGCCGAAATGGCTATCCAGGCGGCGCTGACCGGCCATCTCGTGTTATCCACGCTGCACACCAACGATGCGCCGTCGGCCATCACCCGCCTGCTTGATCTCGGCGTGGCGCCGTATCTGGTCAACTCCACGCTGCTCGGCGTCATGGGGCAGCGCTTGGTGCGCACCTTGTGTCCGCACTGCAAGCAACCGCAATTGCTTCAGGCGGAGGAAGGCGAATTATGGGATTCGCTCGTTGCGCCATGGAAAGCCAACCGCCCAACTCAACTCCAACACCAGAAAGGCTGCCTCGAATGCCGGATGACGGGGTATCTTGGTCGCATCGGCATTTATGAAATTCTGCTCATGTCGCCGGAATTACGCAAGCTAATCACCCCAGCCGCCGATATTGCCGCAATCCGCGAGCAAGCCAGCCGCGAAGGGATGAAATCGCTACGCATTTCAGGGGCAATGAAAGTTGCTGCCGGAGTAACCACGCTTGATGAGGTAATCAAGGTAGCGCCGCCGGCAAACCAGCCATAATTATTTTGGGGGGCAGGCTGTGTTCCATGCAGCCGTTACTTGACCTCAGAGTTGCCGAGGTTAACCCGTGCTGCTGGAGTCCATATGTACCCCCATGTATACTTCGATTGCTGCGCTGCTGCCCATATTGCATGCCCGCATGCTTTTCAGAACTGCTTTCAGGCTAAACGTGCAGGATCAGGCTTCAAGCCAAAAAATCAGGCAGAATTTCTATGGATATTAACGCCCTAGTACAGCCGCACATCAGCGACCGTGAGGCACTGCAAGATTTTCTCGATGGGTTGACTGATCAGGCTCCCAATATCGAGCGCAGTATTGCAATGCTCAAACGCGCCCCCGGCGACAAGAAGCTGGTCGCCAATCTGTTCCGCCTCATACACAATATCAAGGGCGATGCCGCATTATGCAAGGTTGATGTTGGCGCGATGATCGCCCATCCCATCGAGACGCTGCTGGCGCGCCTGCGCAACGATGAAATCGGGTTTTCCAGCCTGCTCGCCGAAGCCATACTGCTGGCCATGGATCGGCTCGAACTCGCTGCCGAGGCGCTTGCCGGGGGGCGGTCGTTCGGGCACCTCAAGCTGTTGGAACTGGTCGGCGGGCTTGAAGAACTGGCTGAAACGCCAGCCGGCATGCTCGACGAAAAAGCCGTTCTTCTGATAGAGAAAGTGACAGGCTTTCGCCCGGTCAGCGCCGCGAAAACCATCAAACGGCGCGCTACCGCCATCAAGCATGGTGCTGAGATCGCCGCCGACCTGCATTTCTTCCGCTCGCTGGCGCTACAGTATGAGGCACGCTCGCCGCTGTTCAGGGGCCGTAGCGAGCGGCAATTGCATTTCGCGCTGGAAACCAATGAAATTGCGGGCAAGCCGGTTGATGCCATGCAGCTTGAGGCGGCAGTTTACATGCATGATCTTGGCATGTTGTTCTTGCCTGAATCATTATGGCTTAAGGTCGGCCTGCTTACAGAGGGCGAAAAACGTTTGCTGAAAAATCATCCCGGCTTCGGCGCCGGCCTGCTGGCGCGCATGAATGGTTGGCAGGCAGCAGCCGAGATGGTGTTGCAGCACCATGAAATGCTGGACGGCACCGGCTATCCGCAAGGCTTGAAGAGCGGGCAGATTACACCCGGCGCAAAGATACTGGCGGTCATAGACACTTTTGAAGCGGTCACGCTGAAGCATAGCCAGCGCGGGGAAACCCGCTCCCTTATTCGTGCCATTGCAGAAATCAACGCCTGCGACAACCAGTTTGCGCCGGAGTGGATCGCTTCATTCAACACCGTCATCCGGCAAATGGTCGAGGGCTGAGAAAATTAACTTTTCAGATTTGCGCATTGCCGGTTGAACAATCTTCCTGTTGTAGTGTAGAATCGCGCCTCTTTTGAAAAAGGTCTGGAGTAATTCATGGCACGCGTCTGTCAAGTAACGGGGAAAAGCCCGATGGTGGGTAACAATGTGTCCCACGCAAACAACAAAACCAAGCGCCGGTTCCTGCCGAATTTGCAGCGCCGCCGCCTCTGGGTGGAGAGCGAAAATCGTTTCGTGTCCTTGCGCCTGAGCAATGCCGCCCTGCGCACCATCGACAAGAATGGTATCGATGCGGTGCTGTTTGAAATGCGCGCCCGCGGCGAAAACGTCTAAGGGGAACGGACATGGCCAAGGGCGCACGCGAAAAAATCAAGCTGGAATCCAGTGCAGGCACCGGACATTTTTATACCACGAACAAGAACAAGCGCACCACGCCGGAAAAGCTCGAAATGAAAAAATTCGATCCGGTTGCGCGCAAACATGTGGCATACAAGGAAACCAAGCTGAAGTAGGCTTTCGGCTGCTATTCAGTTGAAGAATAAAGCCCGCACAAGCGGGCTTTATTGTTTGGCGTGCATTTCCTGAATCAGGCCACCCGGGAACTCATCCTGTTCTCTATCCGGAAACGTGCGTCATGTTGAGGCAGCATCACGCCAACGCACTGACCATTCCAGCGGGACAGTTCCAATCATGCAGTTACCCAGTCCATTGCTTGATCATAATCGGCAAAAGCGCGGATGTCCGCATCCACGAACAAGCGCGATAGCCATGCATGCCAAGTGAGCCACTGGTCATCGGTGACCACGGCGATCTTGTTGAAGTCATGCTGGTGTTCCCGGTTGAAAAATTTGATTTCCTCCCATGCCACGTCCAGCGTGTAACTGATCATGTCGCGTAAATCAAAAAGCAGGTTGACTGCGCCGGGCGATTTAAGTTTGTGGAGCGCAAGCTCCTCGAATTGTTTGAAGTCATCCAAGGTGAATTCACCCAATACGTCGACGTTGAGCAAGGCGCCGGTCTGTTCTGTGGCAATCATGAGGTTTCTCCTTTCGTTGGTTATGCATTATGCCTTGGCGACAGTTTCAAGCTTAACACACCGCCCGCAATGATGAGCGCCATGCCTATCCATCCCGTCAACGGCAATACTTCGCCCCATAAAAGCATGCCAAACAGGCTGGCGAACAACACCGTGCTATAGGACAAGCTGCCTACCACCTGGGTTTTTCCGGTGCGGTAGGCGCGTGTCATAGCAAGTTGCGCCAGCGTGGCGCTGCTGCCCATTCCGATCAGGATGAGCAGGCTGGTTGCGCCGACCGGATGGATGGAACCAAACAGCATGGCACAACCGCTGATGAGCGAGGCCGTCAGGCTGAAATAAAACACCACGCGCCAATCCGGCTCGCCCAGCAGGCCGAGTTGGCGCACGTTAAGCATGGCAATGCCGGCGAAAAAACCGGAGGTTAGCCCGAGCATGCCGGGAATGATCTGTCCATGCTCCAGCGTGGGGTGCAGCAACAGCACCATGCCGGTGAAGCCAAGCGCGATGGCGAACGCGATAGGGATGTGGAAACGCTCTTTGAGCACCAGCATGGCCAGCAAGGTGAGGAATAGCGGCGATGTATAGTTCAGGGTGACGGCGGTGGCCAGCGGCAGGGCGGTGATGCAGTAGAAAAACAGCAGCAGCGCGATGGAGCCGGAAATGCTGCGCCACAGGTGCCCGCCCCAGTGCGCGGTGGCAACCGACCCACCCTGCTGCCGGATGATGGCGTATACCATCAGCAGACCGAGGAAGGAGCGGTAGAAAGCCAGTTCGATATCGGAGAAATATTGCGCGCCCAGTTTGACAAATACGCCCATGCAACCGAACAGGAATCCGGCAGCGAGCATCCATAGTGCACCCATTTATATTTTCCTGCGGCTTGTTGCAGGCTGCTCGCCATGCCATACCGTAACGGCCAAGCCGTTACTCGTTTTAAATTCATGGCCTCGTGTGGGCAACGGTTTTTTCAATTTATACATGGCAGTTATTATTGCATAACGGTGTGCTTGAAGAGTTAACTGCAAGAGCTGGAAGTTGAATCTTGCAGCGTAGATTCTGACTCTTCATCCCAAGTTCAACATAACAATTCCCGCAAGCCTATGCATCGCAAACATTGGCAGCATCCGCCCTTTACGGCATAATTCGCCCTGCCGTTCAGATCAAGGTGAATGTGTGCCAGAAAGCGCCGCCAAAGGCCCAACACTCGCAACCAAGCTCAAGGAACCATTAAGGCGGACAAATTCGGTGAGTGCTGTTTAACAGCCGCCGACGGAGCACACGACGCAAGCTACAATCTCTCAGGCAACAGATAGAGATGTGGCGCAGCACGAAACCGTGCTGCGCCTTTTTTCAGAAAGCAACCATGACACTCAAGCAAACCCCGCTCAACGCAGCACACCGCGCCATGGGTGCAAAGATGGTCGACTTCGGCGGCTGGGACATGCCGGTGAATTACGGCTCGCAGATCGATGAGCACCATCAGGTACGCAACGACTGCGGTATGTTCGACGTGTCGCACATGCGCGGCGTGGACATGCGCGGCGAGGGTGTGCGCACTTTTCTGCGCACCCTGTTGGCGAACAATGTGGACAAGCTGGCGCTACCCGGCAAGGCGCTGTATTCCTGCATGCTGCGCCCGAATGGCGGCGTGATCGACGATCTCATCACCTACTTCATGGATGAGCAATGGTTTCGCATCGTGGTGAATGCATGCACGGCGGACAAGGACATCGCGTGGATGAAGGAACAAGCTGCACAGCACGCACCACAGTTAACCATCACTTCGCGCGACGACCTGGCGATGGTCGCGGTGCAGGGGCCGAATGCACGTGCCAAGATATGGCAGGTATTGCCAGACTTCAAAATATACACCGAACATTTGCAACTATTCCAGGCAGCACATATAGGAACACCGACACTTTCGGTTAACCCATCCACAGGAAAAGCAGGTGCCAATGATCTGGTTTGGCAACTTGCCATTAGCGGCGAAACATTTATTGCGCGTACCGGCTACACCGGCGAGGATGGCTTCGAGATCATGCTACCGAAAGAGAGGGCGGAAGAATTCTGGTATGCGCTGCACAAGACAGGCGTGCCGCCCATCGGCCTCGGCGCGCGCGACACGTTGCGCCTGGAAGCGGGCATGAACCTGTATGGGCAGGACATGGACGAGAGCATTAACCCGCTGGAAGCCGGGCTGGCCTGGACGGTGGACTTGAAGAGTCCACGTGACTTCATCGGCAAAGCCGCATTGCTGGCCAACCCGCCGGCACGCAAGCTGGTCGGGCTGGTGCTGCTGGATCGCGGCGTGTTGCGCGGCCACCAGAAAGTGGTTACTGCACACGGCGAGGGTGAAATCACCAGCGGCACGTTTGCGCCCACGCTGGAAAAATCCATCGCTCTGGCACGCGTGCCGAACGGTGTGCAAACCGGCGATACGGTGCAAGTGGCGATACGCGATAAAATGCTGGAGGCAAAGGTGGTGAAATATCCGTTCGCGCGCAATGGCAAGAGCGGTTTGTAGACGTAAGTCGTTAGTCGCAAGTTAAAACCGCGTAGCGACAACATCAACTTACGTCTTACAACTAAATAGGAGACACAACATGAACAACCCGAGCAACCTGAAATACGCCGCATCCCACGAGTGGATCAAAACCGAAGCCGATGGCACGGTCACTATCGGCATTACCCATCACGCGCAGGAATTGCTGGGCGACATGGTGTTCGTGGAGAGTCCTGCCGTTGGGCGCAAGCTGAAGGCGGGCGAAGAATGCGCGGTGGTGGAATCGGTCAAGGCCGCTTCCGACGTGTATGCGCCGATTGCCGGTGAGGTAGTGGCGGTGAACAGCGAACTGGACAACGCCCCCGAGAAAATCAATGCCGACCCGTATGGCGCATGGATGTTCAGGCTCAAGCCGGACAATGCGGCCGATGTGAACGGCCTGCTGGATGCGGCGGCGTATCAGGCGGCAGTGGACAGCGAAGCACACTAGAAGAACAGTTATTAGACGTAAGTCGTAAGTTGTTAGTTAAACCTGCATAACGGACAACGACAACTACCAACTTAAGTCTTACAACTACCAACTTACGACTACCAACTTACAACTGCATTATGCCTTTCATCCCCCACACCGAACCCGACATCAAAGCCATGCTGGCCAGCATCGGCGCGCCTAACATCGATGCGCTGTTCGATGAGATTCCTGCCGCGCTCAGAAGCGGCAAGCTGAGCGCCGTGCCCGAGGGCATGAACGAGATGCAGGTTACGCGCCTGATGAACGAGCGCGCCGCGCAGGACACGCCGCTGCTCAACTTCATCGGCGCGGGCGCTTACGAACACCACGTTCCAGCTGCGGTATGGCAGATCGTCACGCGCGGCGAGTTCTATACCGCCTACACGCCGTATCAGGCCGAGGCCAGCCAGGGTACGCTGCAAGTGCTGTACGAATACCAGACCATGATGACCTCGCTCACCGGCATGGACGTGTCCAACGCCAGCCTGTACGACGGCGCATCCGGCCTGGCCGAGGCCATGCTGATGGCGGTGCGCGCGCACAAGGATGCGCGCCGTATCTTAATCCCCGCCTCGGTCAACCCAATTTACCGCAGTGTGGCGCGCAGCATCGTCAAGCTGCAAGACATCGAACTGGTGGAAATCCCGTTCGACGCGACAACCGGTACGACAGACATCAAGGCATTGGAACAGCACGCAGGCAGCGGCTTTGCCGCGCTGGTCGTGCCGCAGCCGAACTTCTTCGGCGCGCTGGAAGATGTGGACGCACTCACGCAATGGGCGCAGGCGCAGGGCGCGCTGGCCATCGCGCTGGTCAATCCGCTGTCGCTGGCGCTGCTGAAAGCGCCGGGCAACTGGGGCGACAAGGGCGCCGACATTGCGGTGGGCGAAGGCCAGCCGCTGGGTGTACCGCTGTCCAACGGCGGCCCGCACTTCGGTTTCATGTGCTGCAAGCAGGCGCTGGTGCGCCAGATGCCGGGGCGCATCATCGGGCGCACCGTGGATCTCGACGGCAAGCAGGGATTCACGCTGACCTTGCAAGCGCGCGAACAGCACATCCGCCGCGCCAAGGCTACTTCCAACATCTGCTCCAACCAGGGTTTGATGGTGACGGCGGCGACCATCCACATGGCGCTGCTCGGTGCCGACGGCCTGCGCCGCGTGGCCGCCGCTTCGCATACCAACACTGCCGCGCTCACCATGCAGGCCACGGGCATCCACGGCGTGAAGCGCATTTTCCATGGGCCGCATTTCCACGAGGTGGTGCTGCAATTGCCCAAACCTGCCGCAGGCGTATTGGCGAAAATGCAGGCGCAGGGGGTGCTTGGCGGCTTCGATCTTTCGGAGCATTATCCGCAACTGGGCAACGCAATTCTGGTATGCGCCACCGAAACCAAGACCGCAGAAGATTTACACCGCTACATCACCGCGCTGCAACACGCGCTCAACTAAAGGAGCCTTCTGTCATGAGCAAATCGCCATCAAACAATACTGCCGTCACCCTGAAGGGAACACCCATCACCCTGTTCGGCGAATTCCCCACGGTCGGGCAAACCGCCCCGGATTTCACGCTGGTGAGCAAGGATTTGAAGGATGTGGGGCTGAAGGATTTTGCCGGCAAGCGCAAGGTGCTGAACATCGTGCCGAGCCTGGATACCGCCGTATGCGCCACTTCCACGCGCAAATTCAACGAGGCCGCGAGCAAGCTCGACAACACCGTGGTGCTGGTGATCTCCGCCGACCTGCCGTTTGCCATGAGCCGCTTCTGCGTCGCCGAAGGCCTGGAGAATGTCACCACGCTGTCGCTGATGCGTGGACGCGATTTCATGCGCAACTACGGCGTGAAGATCGCCGATTCCGCCTTGAGTGGCGTGACCGCCCGCGCCGTGGTGGTGCTGGACGAAAACAACAAGGTGATCCATACCGAACTGGTGCCCGAGATCACGCAGGAACCGAACTACGATGCTGCGCTGGCGGCGTTGAAATAACAAAACCCAATCCCCTCAATCCCCCCTTGTCAGGGGGGAGCCGGACTCCTCCCCTGACAAGGGGAGGCTGGGAGGGGTTGGGGTTTAGGTC
Source organism: Nitrosomonadales bacterium (assembly GCA_023259015.1). Taxonomy (GTDB): domain Bacteria; phylum Pseudomonadota; class Gammaproteobacteria; order Burkholderiales; family Gallionellaceae; genus CAITJF01. The sequence goes on from JAHFRC010000014.1 coordinate 35,998, forward strand.
TAATGTAGAAAAAGAAAAAACTGTGCTGATTTTTGAACGCTCCCATCTCGGCCGCCGCAACGCGGCGCAGGCTCCGCTGCACGACGCAGCCGTGAGCAACATTCCCGCAGCGCTGCTGCGCGCCGACCAGCCGCTGCTGCCGGAAACCTCCGAGATGGACACGGTGCGCCATTACACGCGCCTGTCGCAGAAGAATTTTTCCATCGACACGAATTTCTACCCGCTCGGTTCCTGCACCATGAAGTACAACCCGCGTGCCTGCAATTCGCTTTCGATGCTGCCGCAATTCCTCGCGCGCCATCCGCTGGCACCGGATTCCACCGGGCAAGGCTTCCTCGCCTGCCTGCACGACTTGCAGGAAATATTGAAAGACGTGACCGGCATGGCCGGAGTGAGCCTCACACCGATGGCCGGCGCACAGGGTGAATTCGCGGGCATCGCGATGATCCGCGCCTATCACGACGCACGCAACGACACCGCACGCACCGAGATCATCTGCCCCGATGCGGCACACGGCACCAATCCCGCGACGGCGGTAATGTGCGGTTACACGGTAAAAGAAATTCCCACCGACCATAACGGCGATGTGAACCTCGACGCGCTACGCGCCGCAGTCGGCCCGCAGACCGCAGGCTTGATGCTGACCAACCCTTCCACGCTGGGCGTGTTCGAGAAACAGATACAGGCCATCCAGAAGATCGTGCACGATGCGGGCGGCCTGCTGTATTACGACGGCGCGAACCTGAATGCGATCCTGGGCAAGGTGAAGCCGGGCGACATGGGCTTCGACGTGATCCACATGAACCTGCACAAGACCTTCTCCACCCCGCACGGCGGCGGCGGACCGGGCGCGGGCGCGG
>JAHFRC010000015.1 GCA_023259015.1 Nitrosomonadales bacterium
GATGCCACGAATATGCGCAAGTAAAAATCGACTGCTTCGAATGCCATTCCAGCAAACGCAAAGTGGTCGCAGAGGTGAGCAAATGAGCACACCGAATCTCGATCGCAGGCAATTCCTGGGAAAAGCTTCCGCCGTATTTGCCGGGCTTGCCATCGCGCCCGGCATGCTGTTGTTCGATTTCGCGCATGGGCGCCCGGCGGGTGAAGCGGCTTCCGGCAAAGTGCGGTGGGGCATGCTGATCGACACCAACCAGTGCACGAGCGGCTGCAACGATTGTGTGACCGCATGCAACAAGGAGAACGGCCTTTCCGGAGGCACCAAGCCGACCGATGCGCAGTGGATTCGCAAGGTCGAGCTGAAGGACATGAGAAGCGGCCGCACGGCATCGCTGCCAATGATGTGCCAGCACTGCGAGAGTCCACCCTGCGTCGACGTCTGCCCCACCGGCGCCTCATTCAAACGCGCCGACGGCATCGTACTGGTCGACAAGCACCGCTGTATCGGTTGCCGCTACTGCATGATGGCCTGCCCGTACAAGGCGAGGTCTTTCGTGCATGAACCGGTAACCGGCCAGAACCCGGATGTGCCGCGCGGCAAGGGTACGGTCGAGAGCTGCAACCTGTGCGTGCACCGCATCGACCGGGGGGAAAAGCCGGCATGTGTCGAGGCTTGCGCAAAAGCCGGGCATCGCGCGATCCTGTTCGGCGATCTCAACGACCCCGAAAGCGAAATTTCCAGACGCATCCACACCGTCGCAACGGCTCAGGTGCGCGCTGACCTGATGCTTAATCCCGGCATACGCTACGAAGGGCTATGAAGAAAATGCAGCGCGATTCCTTCACCCGCCTCGAAAGCCGCTACTTCTATGCCCTCGTCGCGGCAGGCGCAATGGTCGTGGCGATGGGCCTCTTCGCCGCACACCTCATGGAGACGCATGGCCATATCATCACCGGCATGAACAACCAGATCGTGTGGGGAATGCCGCATGTGTTCGCCATTTTCATGATCGTCGCCTCCTCCGGTGTGCTCAACGTCGCCTCCATCGGCTCGGTTTTCGGCAAGCCCGTATACAAAGCACGCGCACCGCTCTCCAGCCTGCTCTCGATTGCGCTTCTGGCCGGCGGGTTGACCGTGCTCATGCTCGATCTCGGAAGGCCGGACCGGATCATCGTCGCCGCCACCAACTACAATCTCACTTCCGTCTTCGCCTGGAACGTGTTGCTTTATTCCGGCCTGTTCGCTGTCGTCGCCATTTATCTCTGGACCATGATGGAACAGCGCATGAACCCATGGTCGAAGCCCGTCGGGTTCATCGTGTTCGCATGGCGCATCATCCTCACCACGGGAACCGGCATGATCTTCGCCTTTCTCGTCGCGCGCCAGGCTTACGGTTCGGCATTACTGCCGCCCATGTTCATCGTGATGTCCTTCGCTTGGGGGCTGGCCGTGTTCCATGTCGTGCAATCGTCCATGTATGCATGGAACAGGAAAACGCTTGATCCGCTCATCCTGAAACGCATGAAAAACCTGCTCGGCTTGTTCATCATCGGCACCCTCTACTTCGTCGCGGCCTACCACCTGACCAATCTGTATTTTGCAAAGCAATCCGGTTTCGAGCGATTCATCCTCGCCGATGGCGGCCTTTATCCATGGCTGTTCTGGGCGGGCTACGTTTTCCTCGGTAGCCTCCTGCCCCTGCTTCTCATTTTCTATCCGGGTCTCGAAAAGGCGCAGTACACCGTCATCGCATCGCTGCTGGTCATTCTCGGCAGCTTCGCCCTGCTGTATGTTTTCATCATCGGCGGACAGGCCTACCCGCTGTCCATTTTTCCGGGATTTGAAGTGAGTAGCAGTTTCTATGACGGGCAGATCGCAAGCTACACCCCTTCCATGCCCGAAATTTTGCTCGGTCTTGGCGGCATCGGTGTGGCCTTCCTGATTACCATCATCAGTGTCCGGGTACTCAATTCCCTGCCGCACGATATTCCCGACCGGCGCAAGCAGGAGGTTGCATGATGAACCGGTTGCTGATTTCTGCCGCCCACAAATCCTCCGGAAAAACGGTCGTCAGCATCGGTTTGTGCGCCGCACTGAAAATGCGCGGCCTCTCGGTTCAGCCCTATAAGAAAGGACCCGACTACATCGACCCGATGTGGCTTTCGCAGGCCAGCGGACACGCCTGCCGCAACCTCGATCTTTACCTGATGGAGCGCGAAGATGTCGTTTCCACCTTCGTGAAAAACAGTTCCGATATTAATATTGTCGAGGGCAACAAGGGGCTTTATGACGGCCTTGCGCTTGACGGCAGTAACAGCAATGCGGCGCTGGCCAGGTTGCTCGACCTGCCGGTCGTTCTGGTGATCGACGCGCGCGGCATGACGCGCGGCATCGCGCCCCTGATCCTCGGCTATCAGGCGTTTGACAAGGAAATCAATATCGTCGGCGTGATCCTGAATAATCTCGGTGGCACGCGGCATGAAGCCAAGCTTCGCGCAGTTATCGAGCATTACACCGACGTGGCGGTGATCGGCGCCATCCAGCACGATGAACGGCTCGTGATTATCGAGCGCCATCTCGGCCTCATGCCGAGCAACGAAGCAGGGGAAGCCTCCGGCACTATCGCAGGAATTGCAGATGCCGTCGCGAGCCAGGTTGACCTCGACAAGCTGTTGGTGCTCTCCAAAAAGCCGCCGCTCATCGCCCCTGCCAAGGCCGAGGTAACCTCATTCCCATGGCGTAAAAAAATCAGGATCGGCATCGCCCGCGACCGTGCTTTCGGTTTCTATTATGCCGACGACCTCGATGCGCTTGCCGCAGCGGGCGCCGAAATCATTCCTTTCGACACCCTGAACGACAGACAGCTTCCCGAAGTCGATGCCCTCTACATCGGTGGCGGATTTCCCGAAACTTGCGCAAAAGAACTCGAAGCCAATGTCTCGCTGCGCACCGAAATAAAAAACGCCATTGCATGCGGCATGCCGGTCTATGCCGAATGCGGCGGCCTGATGTACCTGTCCAGGAAAATCACCTATCAGGGCCGCAGTTACGACATGGTCGGCGCCATACCGGGCGATGTGCTGATGCACGACAAACCCGTCGGGCGCGGCTATGTTCATCTAGCCGAAAACCAGCAGCACTCCTGGCCGCGCCCACATCATCCGGCGCAAGAAATCCGCGCGCATGAATTCCATTATTCGAGCCTGGAGAACCTGCCGCCCGACACAAAGTTTGCCTACCGCATCACGCGCGGCTATGGCATCGACGGCAAACACGACGGCCTCATTCTGCACAACCTTCTTGCCTCCTACACCCATCTCAGAACCATCGGCAGTTGCTACTGGGCGTCGCGCTTCGCCGCCTTCATCCGGCACGTCAAAAATATGAGAGAACCGTTAGCAAAGCAGGCGATTTTATGACTAATCCACTCAGTAAAACATTGCTGGTCAACGGCAAGGAAATCGAAACCGATGGCGAGGGCTACCTCAAAAATCTGCAAGACTGGTCGGAAGATTTTGCCCGTACACGAGCAAAGGAAGAAGGCTTGGAACTGACCGAAGAACACTGGGAAGTCATCCGTTTCTTGCGTGATCATTACCAGGAGCACGGAGTCCAGGCGCAGGTGCGGACGATGATTCCCTATTTTGCGCAACAATGGGGGCCGGACAAAGGCAACAATCACTACCTGCATGAGCTTTTCCCGGTTGGCGGCCCCCAGAAACAGGGGAACCGCCTTGCCGGGCTGCTTCGCACCAAGGGCGAGCATTAGGATGGCCTCGAATCGTATTTATTTGAGCCACCATATTGTTTTAATTTGCCCTCAGCAGGAGTAGCATGGGTGTTCCGAAACCTGTTGCGCGCCCGTTAAACTGATTCGATTTTATTGGAGGCTATGATGGCAAGCAGCAAGATTTGTGTAGTAGTAGTGTCGGGCACCCTGGAGCGCTTGCAGATGGCGGCGATGGTGGCTTCAGTTGCTGCGGTCAGCGGTCAGGAGGTGCTGGTATTTCTTTCCATGAATGCGCTGCCATTTTTCACCAGACAGAGCTCGCTCAAGGCACCGCATGAGGGCGAGATGGGCAGGCTGATTGCAAGCAAGAAGGTGCCCGAGTTCAAAACCCTGTTTGAGCAGGCGGTCGAGCTGGGCGATGCCAAGATTTATCCTTGCTCCATGGCCATGGATGTCCTTGCCATCGGGCAGGGCGATCTTGAAGGGTACCTTGGCGAGGCGACAGGATTGACCAAGTTTCTCGATGATGCGCGCGATGGGCAGGTATGGACTTTCTGATAAGTGGAGAAAATCAAAATGGCAGAAAAAAAGATTGTTGATGGGCGCGGGAGCTTTTGCCCCGGGCCGCTCATGGAGCTCATCGTGGCGCTGAAGTCATCCCAGATTGGCGACGAATTGGAAGTGCTCTCGACCGACAAGGGGTCGGCAAACGATATTCCGGAGTGGGTGCACAAGGTCGGTCACGAGTATATTTCGACGACCGAAGAGGGCGGTGTGTGGCATATTACGGTTCGCAAGAAGAAATAATTGGCTAGCAAGATTTCGTGGTTTAACAATTGAGTTAAGGAGGAAAAATATGAAAATCCTGATTGTTGGCGGCGGCATGGGCGGCACGATTCTGGCGAATAACCTGGCCAGGCGATTGACGAACGAGCTCAAGACCGGCAAGGCGCGCATCACGATGCTGTCGGCCTCCGACAAGCACATGTATCAACCAGGCCTGCTTTATCTCGCCGTCGGACGCATGACGCCGGATGAGCTATACCGCGATCAGGCCAGCCTGCTCGAACCGGGCATCAATTTCCACGTAGACCCGGTCGAGGAATTCCAACTCGATAATAACCGCGTTAAAACCAAGAGCGGTAAGACGCATGAGTATGATGTCATGGTCATCGCCACCGGTTCGCGCATGTTTCCGGAAGGCGTGCCGGGGATGGTGGAAAATGCCGAGACTTTCTATACCGAAGAAACGGCGCTGAAAATGTTCAAGCGCCTGCAGGCATTCGAGGGCGGTAAGGTGGTGGTCACTGTTGGCGTGCCACATAAGTGTCCGATGGCGCCGCTGGAAATCGTTTTCATGCTGCACGACTATTTCAAGGATCGTGGCCTCGCCGACAAGGTGCAGTTGCATTACACCTACCCGATCGGTCGTGTACATACCCTGGAAAACGTCGCCAAATGGGCCGCCCCTGAAATGGACAGGCTGGGCATCAAGTATGAGACCTTCTTCAACATCAAGGAAGTCGATGGCGCCAACAAGATACTGCGCAGCGAAGAGGGAGTTGAGATCAAGTATGACCTGCTCATTACCATTCCGACGCACAAGGGCATGGAGGTGGTGGAAAAGAACGGCCTGGGGCAGAACGGCTGGATCCCGACTAACCGCACCAAACTGAACATGGAAGGCCGCAGCAACGTGTTCATCTGCGGCGATACCACCAATATTCCGATCAGCAAGGCAGGTTCCACGGCGCACTTCGAGGCCGATGTGCTGGGCGAAAATATCGCAGCCATGGTCAAGATGGGTACTCCTGTGCGCGAATATGACGGCAAGGTGTTCTGTTTTGTCGAGGCGGGCAAAGATCGTGCGACCTATGCCATGTTCGACTATCAGAACCCGCCAGACCCCAAGGCGCCGACAAAAGCGGTGCACTGGTTCAAGATGGCCTATAACAAGCTTTACTGGGTTTCCGCGCGCGGACTCTTGTAACGGGGAGGTGTGGCATGGATACTAAAGAAGAAGGAGCTATCGTCCAGCATGAAGTGCAGCGTGTGATTGCAGCTGCGAAAGATGCGCTGACCGATGAAATGGTCGGACGCATCGCAGGCAGCGCCGCCGAAGCGCTCGACCTGGTCGATCAGGTCGGCAGGGCAGGGCTGGCCAAGGCCATACCGAAGCTCGCCGAAATGGTAAACAACGGCGACTTGGATCGCTTATCGCAACTGGCGCGTGTTTACCATGCCTCGCAGGATGCGCTCACCGACGAGATGGTGGGACGGCTCAGCACAGCCATGGGCGAGGGACTGAGCCTGCTTGACCAGGTAAACCGCTCCGGCCTGGAAAAGGCTTTGCCTACCATTTCGCGCATGGTTGCCGATGGCGATCTGGAACGGCTCGCGCAACTCGCACGGGTTTACAGTTCCGCACAGGATGCGCTCACCGATGGGATGGTCGAGCGTCTTGCGGAAACCGTGGGTGAAGGCCTGTCGTTGCTGGATCGGTTAAACCGTGGCGGGGCAGGGCGTCTGGTGGAGATGCTGGAGCGCCTTGAATCCACAGGGGCGCTGGAACGGATCGCCAACACCTTGCCTGGCGTGCTGGAACGCCTCGAGATGATTGCGGGGCTGTTCGGTTGTCTGGAAGAAGCCGCCGTCAAGAACAAGGAAAAACCGGCTGCCGGAGGGATTGGCGCCCTGTGGCGCATCATGACGGACGAAGAGACGGTGCGCTCGCTCCAGTTCATGTTGAGTGTGAGCAGGCAAATGCAGGAGAAATGTGCGGCAAAACGCTGACTTACCGATCCGGATTGAGCCCACGGCGGCGACGGATAGCTGTTGCCGCCGGTCAGCGTTGCCGGAACCGCATTTCAACATGGCAAGCCTCCCCGCACGAGACATTCCATTTCAGATCCGCGAGTCGCAAACACAGAAATCACGGGATAATGAATCATACAATTTGCTGGAACCTGAGTTGCTATAGATGAATATGCAATTTAGCTAAGGTTGTTAGTTAATGGCTGATTCTGGCACATGGCTGCAATACTGATTTCAATTCCGCACCCTATTACGAGCACCCGATTTATAAGCATTGCATGGATTTTCTGCCAATCTTCCTGAACATCAAAAACCGGCCATGTCTTGTGGTGGGCGGCGGTAATATAGCCGTGCGCAAGGTGTCGGTGCTGCTGCAAGCCGGAGCAAAAATAAAAATCATCGCACCGCAGCTGGATGAGGCATTCGAGTTGCCTCCAAGCTGCGAATATCTCGCCGAGCATTTCCAGCCTGCGCATCTCGACGGCATGACGCTGGTGATCGCCGCGACGAACGATGCGGCGGTCAATGCACAGGTTTCATGCGAGGCAAAGCAACGCAACATCCCGGTAAACGTGGTGGACAACCCCGAGTTATGCAGCTTTATCATGCCCGCGATCCTTGATCGCTCGCCGTTGGTCGTCGCGTTTTCTACCGGCGGTGCTTCACCCGTGCTGGCGCGCCTGATGCGCGGCAAGCTGGAAGCGCTGATTCCGCAAGCCTACGGACGGCTGGCAAATTTCTCCATGCGCTTCCGCGACACCGTCAAACAGCGCATCGCCATGCCTGCCCAGCGGCGCATTTTCTGGGAGGATATGCTGGATGGCGCGGTCGCGGAAAAAGTTTTTGCGGGCGACGAGCAGGCCGCAGAGGCCATGCTGTTGGCCAGACTGGAGCGTCCGCAGGAGCAGGCCGTTGGCGAAGTTTATCTTGTCGGCGCCGGCCCCGGAGACCCGGATTTATTGACCTTCAGGGCACTGCGCCTGATGCAGAAGGCGGACGTGGTGTTGTATGACAACCTGGTTTCCAAGCCGGTTCTCGAAATGACGCGCCGCGATACCGAAAGAATTTTTGTCGGCAAGCAACGCGACAACCACACGCTGCCGCAGGAGGAAATCAACGAACTTCTGGTGAAACACGCGAAAAAAGGCAAGCGCGTATTGCGGCTCAAGGGAGGCGACCCGTTCATCTTCGGGCGCGGCGGCGAAGAGATTGCAACGCTTGCGGAAAACAAAATCAGCTTTCAGGTCGTGCCGGGAATCACCGCCGCATCCGGTGTTTCGGCCTATGCCGGAATACCGCTCACGCACAGGGATCACGCGCAGTCCTGCATTTTTGTGACGGGACACCTGAAAGACGGCAGCATGGATCTCGATTGGAATGCGCTTGCGCGCCCCAAACAAACCATCGTGGTTTACATGGGGCTGCATGGCCTCGAAATACTTTGCTCCGAACTGGTGACGCACGGCCTGCCGGCCTCGACGCCCGCCGCAATCGTGCAGCAGGGAACCACACAAAACCAGCGTGTGGTTTGCGGCACCCTGGCAACCCTGCCGAAAATCGCCGAGGTGGAAAAACTTCATGCGCCGACATTGATCATCGTTGGCGGCGTGGTAACACTCAGGAAGAAGCTTTCGTGGTTTAAACCGGGACTGTGACCTGACCGGAGTTCAAGCAGGCGCGCCAAATGAACTATAGAGATGGGGACGATGATGACTGCCATAATTAAAAACATGCTTCTGGTGGCACTAATGTTGTTTGGCATAGGCGCGGCGATAGCAGACGATGATATGTCCGCAGCAAACGAACCGTTGTTAAAGCCGTTCATACTGGGCTCGAAAGGCTCAGGCACAGTGGCAGAAAAAACTGAAACGGCGAAAGCGGCGTTGACGTCCAATGGTTTCAATATCGTCGGAATTTATTCACCCTATCTGGATGCCACGATTTTGATCGTAACCAGCGATGATCTGAAGAGTAATGCTGCCGCTTCGGAACATGGCGGCTTCGGCGCAATACAAAGAGTGTCGGTGACCAAGGTCAAGGATGAGGTGCAAGTAAGTTACACCAATCCTGTTTATATGGCCAATGTCTATCGGATGAAGGGCGACCTGAAAAATGTAGCCTCCAAACTGGAAACGGCACTGGGCAAGGTGGAAGAATTCGGTGCGCGGGGCATGACTGCCAAGCAGGCGCGCAAATACCATTACATGATAGGTATGGAATACTTCGATGAACCCAGCGTATTGGCTGAATACAATAGCCACGAGGAGGCGGTCAGTGCCGTTGAGGCGGGGCTGGCTGCGGGCAAGGCTGGCGTGACCAAGGTTTACCGCGTAGATGTGCCGGGCAAGAAGGAATCTGTGTTCGGAGTCGCCATGACAGGCGCCAAGGAAGAAAATAAATTCATGGACGACAAATATATCATGAGTGAAATTGACTTCCGTGACATCAAGTCTATCGCCCACCTTCCCTATGAAATACTGGTTTCCGACAACAAGGTATATGCCCTTTATGCCCGTTTCCGCATCGCCATCAGTTTCCCTGATTTGTCCATGATGGGAAAAAACAGCTTCATGAATATAATGAAAGCTCCAGAAGCAATCCGCAAGGCGCTACAACAAACTGTGAGCAAATAAATAATTTGTGCCTGAATCACACGCCTCAGACTATAGAGGCAGAAACGGCCAGGGTAACAAGAAAGAAACATTGGCTAATAATGGCATTACACCCCTGGTTGCTGCTGGAGTTCACGGTTTTATCAAGTCCAGCACATTCTTCTGCATTGAGTTATAGATCGATTGGGCTTTTAGCGATGCTTGCGCCTGCACGTTATTTTGAGCCAGGTTGGATGATTCTTTGGCATAGTCGGTATCGCTGATACGGCTTTTTGAGGCAGCAATGTTTTCATAGGTGTTGCTCAAGTTGGCTAATGTAGAGTTCAACGCTGCTTGAGTTGCACCAATAATGGATTGTTGCTTGCCTACACTGTTTATGGCGTTATCCAACAGATTGAGGGCATTGGCCGCATTCGCCTGATTAGTGACATCGATATTGGAAATTACCAAGCCTTGGCTGGAAGCATTGCCCAAACTCAGCGTATGTGTATCTCCCTGGTTTGCGCCGGTTTGAACCTGCCCGTTAAAAGTGCCGTCAAGAAGATTTTGTCCGTTAAATTGCACATTGCCGGCTACTTGATCGAGACCTTGCGCAAGCTGGTTGATTTCTCCTTGAATCATCTGCAAATTGCTGGCGTTGTTTGTTCCATTGGCCGCCTGGACGGTAAGCTCACGCATGCGTTGAAGGGTATCTGAAACTTGGCTTAAAGCGCTTCCTGCCGTATCGGTAAGAGAAAGGCCATCATTGATATTTCTCATGGCTTGGGTATCGCTGCTTATCTGGGATGCCATAGCCGCTGCAATAGCCAATCCCGCAGCGTCATCCTTTGCTGAATTGATGCGCAACCCGGAACTTAAACGCTGAAGTGTCGTGAGCTGCGCATTTTGCGAATTGTTCAGGTTGGTGGGAGAAAGGCTGTTGATCATGGAAATATCCTCCAGTAACATTTGAATGAAAGCTATTGTGATCCCGTATGGCATATATTGGCTCTGATTGATGCAGAAGCCAATTCATGTGTTTCGTTTTACGGAGCGCAGACGCCTATGACGATTTGGTAGGGACAAAACGGGGACAATTGCGCCGGGATACTACGGGACATTCGGGGACAAAACGGGGACACTAAAATTGAAAAGTTAAAAAATTATCCCCGGTTATGGTCATGCCGTAGTCATGATTTACATTGTGCAATATGGAAAATAAAACACAACATCTCATTGATATATGCGGTGTTTTATTGCATTATTGGCGGAGAGGGGGGGATTCGAACCCCCGTCAGGATATTATCCTGAACACGCTTTCCAGGCGTGCGACTTAAACCACTCATCCACCTCTCCGTTATGGAACTTGCTGCATCTTCCGGAACACGCTTTGGCTACGGCCACCGCTGTGCGGTTTAACGTTCGCATAGCTTACGTTAGCCTGCGCCGCAACAAGCCACTACGCGGCGTGTTGTCCAGGCGTGAGACTTAAACCGCTCATCCGCCTCTGGTGAAACTACTGGCCATTCGACTAGGCGACAAGGCCGCCTAGTCGCTGGTTATCCGGAAGGGCGCGCAGGATAAACCAGAAAGGGGTTTACCGCAACCGCGCTGCATCTTCGCGCCCCGTTTCAACTGAAACGGTTTCTCCACTCGCGTAGCGCGGTAAACACTGTCATCTCATTTCCTGACGCCAGTTCGAGGCCGGCCTCGCGTCCCGCGTTCTGGATGACTTCCTGCTCAGTGCAGCGCAAAAATGGGTTGGTGGCTTTTTCCAGCGCAATGCTTGAGGGCAGGGTAGGCAACCCTGCGGCGCGCAACGTGCGTGCTTCTGCTTGTCGTTTTTTGAGCTGTGCATTGCCCGGTTCACAGGCCAGGGCGAAACGGATATTGGCTTCGGTGTATTCGTGCGCGCAATATACGCGTGTGTCATCGGGCAGGCTTGCCAAGCGTTGCAGCGAATGATGCAGTTGCGCCATCGTGCCCTCGAACAGCCTGCCGCAGCCGCAGCCGAACAGGGTGTCGCCGCAAAACACGGCTCCCATGCCCAGATAGGCGACATGCCCGCGCGTATGTCCCGGAATGTCGAGCACATCCAACCTGATATTCAATTCTGCTATTGCAATCACATCACCTTCGGCGACGGGGTGGCTGACGCAGGAAATATTTTCAAGCTGTGGCCCATACACCGGTACGTTGTATACTTGCGCCAGTTCGCGGACGCCGCCGACATGGTCGCCGTGGTGGTGGGTGCACAGGATGGCGGCGAGCTTCAGCCTGTGCGCATCGAGATGGGCGCGCACCGGTGCGGCGTCACCCGGATCAACCACTGCGGCATGTTGCCGGTTGTGCAGCGTCCAGATGTAGTTGTCCTGAAAGGCGTGGATGGGAATGATGTCGAGCATGAATCCATATTTGAATAAAACAGTACTGCATGTCAACCGCTAATACACTGAATGACTGGTTTACCACTCCACAGGGGCTATATCTGCTGGCGCGCGAACAGGCTTTTTTTGACCATGCCGTGATTGATATTTTCGGTTTCAATGCGCTGCAATTGGGGCTGCCGGAACATGATTTTTTGCGCAATAGCCGTATGCCGCTGCATGTAATGGCAGGCGAGGAAGCGGGGGTGCAAGTACGGCTGGAGACAGATGAGCTTCCGTTTGAGTGCTGTACTCTCGACCTTGTGCTGCTGCCGCATGTGCTGGAATTCAACGCGCACCCGCATCAGGTTTTGCGCGAAGTGGAACGGGTGCTGATGCCGGAAGGGCACATCATTATCAGCGGGTTTAACCCGCGCAGCTTGTGGGGTATACGCCGCGCGGTGGGTTCGCGTATGGGCTACCCATGGTGCGGCAATTTTATCGCCCTGACGCGCCTCAAGGACTGGCTGGCGCTACTCGGGTTTGAGGTGGTGGCGGGGCGCTTCGCCTGTTATGCCCCGCCACTCGCCAATCCGGGCTTGCTGAGCCGTTTTCATTTCATGGAGCCGGCGGGCGACCGCTGGTGGGCAGTATGCGGCGGAGCCTATTGTTTGCAGGCGATCAAACGTGTTCCCGGCATGCGCCTGATCAAGCCCAAGTGGAACGAGGGGCTGGTCAGCAAGCTGCTGCCGGCGGCGCCCAAACTGAACCGGGAAGTATCGCAACGTACGGAGACGGAAACCCAATGACAGTGAGCGAAGAAGCGGTTGAAAGGGCGCGCAAGTGCAACCCAGGCGCGGGCGGAAGTGGTGCGTTGGAGGCGTTGAAGCGCACCCGCCGCGTGATCCTGTGTGCCGATTCTAAATGTGTGCAGCAGGGCATCGGCACATGGATACACGGCTTTGACCCTTGGTCAGCTTTAAACCAGCATGGGTGTTCAACTCCAGGCTAACGCAAAAAAATCCATGCAAACGGTTTCTTTTTCCTACCTTTTTTTCGTCATTTCTTGCTGGATATTATTCGCGGCGCATCGCTCCATTCTATGGAAAAAAACCGTATTTTTTGTTGCCAGCGCCGCCTATCTTTGCTCTTTCTCCCTTGTTGACGCGAGCTATTCTTTTTTCTCGCTTCTGACAGGCCTGTGCCCCGTATTTTCGTTTATCGCAACGGGGTTCATTTCCATTCTGCTGATCAAAAAATATGGGGGCAAGCAGATACTATATTGTGCAGTTATTGTGCAGCTTTTCATGTTTCTCTATTTTAAGCAATATTCAATTGTTTCCTTTGTTCCCGTCTTGCCATGGCCTTTGATGATTGTTGGATTATCCTATATTTTTTTCAGGGTGGCCCATCTGCAGGTCGAGGCTTACCATGGCACGTTAAGTGAAACACCGACGTTTTTGTCTTATCTCAATTATTGCTTTTCATTCCTGACGCTCCAGGCCGGGCCTATCCAGCCATGGAACAATTTTTCCGCCCAAGAAAAAAAGCTTTCGCTGTTTTCGGCTAAAAATGTAGATTGGATGGGTGTGTTTTCCCAAGTGGCAAACGGCTACCTGAAGGTGGCCCTGGTGGGCGCCGGGTTTGAGCAGTTGAGGCTCTGGTCGGAGCAACTTCCGAAATCTTCCCTTTCCCTCAGCATTGAAGTGGTTTGCTACCTTCTTTACCTTTATTATAATTTTTCCGGGTTCATGGATATCAGTATCGGCCTGGGACGCGCTTTCGGGTTTGACCTTCCCATCAACTTCAACGAACCCCTGCTTTCGAAGAGCTTCCTGGATCTTTGGTCCCGCTGGAACATCACGCTTTCTGACTGGTTCAAGGATTACGTTTTTACGCCGCTTGCAGCGGCAATGACCAGAAAGTGGGGCAGCCCCCAGAGAACCCTGATGATTGGGGTGTTCTGTTACCTTGTGACGTTTTTCCTGATGGGTGTCTGGCATGGAACGACACAGAATTTTTTCTTTTACGGTTTGGCTCTGGGTTTTGGCGCAGCCATGAATAAAACAGCCCATGCATGGCTTCACAGAGTGCTGGGAAAAAAGAAACACTTGTCACTACAGGGCAAATTGATTTTTAAGGTCTTTGCCTCCAGTTTGGCAATATCTTTTTTTGCATTGGCGCTTTCCTTTTTCTGGGTCGGAAATTTGGCAGATGCAGCCAGGGTGTTTCTTCCTTTTCCGCGTTTGCTGGCGATATTTCTGCTTGTCTGGTTGTGGGTGTTACTGGTTCAAACCGTTATCCAGAGCGCAAAGACACTCATTGTTTTCCTGAAAGAATCGTCGCGCTTTGCGGTTGGAACTGCTGACATCATGGAATCGGCATATCTGGCTGCACGGCTGCTTGCAGTCGTGGGTTTGATCTTCCTGTATAACGACCATCCGATCAATGTGGCCTACAAGGTATTTTAGAAATAATTTGCTTGAGCTGTGCAAGCTCTTCGTCCTTGTTGCCAAAATCCCCCTCGATTTCCCGCAACATCATTTTGTTGATCACTTGTTGCACATCCTTTATTTGGTCAGTCGTAAATCCCTGGTCATTTAAATATGCGAGATACCAGAGGCTGGTGTCCGGATCGATGAATACGGAATTCTTGATCGCCTTGAACATGTGCACCTTCATTTCGGACGCAGTCCTGGAGTCCATTGTATTGTGCTTCCAGTTATTGCCCATGCCTTCCAGGCCGTATTTTTCCCTGTTTTGATGCACCGCAGAATGCTGCATATAGTAGAACTCCTTGGTCGAATAGAAATCAACAGAGCACTCGTCCAGGAAACTGATATTGTTTTCTATGGTCTCCGCTGTTTCTCCCGGAAACCCGATGACAAAAGAAACAAAAGTTGTGATGCAGTAGCGCTTCAAATGCTGCATTCCTTTTACCAAGGCTTCGCGGGTAACTTTCTTGTTCATATTACGGAGGATATCGTCGTTGGCTGATTCAACCCCCAGATAGACGCCTTTGCAGCCGCTCTCATGCATCATGCGGGCAACCTCGTCCGTGACATATTGAACACGCAGGAACGAATACCATTCAAAATCGAACTGTTTCAGAATCTCCAGGATTTTCCTGAATCGGGTTACCGGTACATTGAACGTGTCGTCGATAAAAATGATCCTCTTGACCATGCCAAGGTCGCGGATATCGGCCAATTGCCGCTTCACGAGTTCAAGCTCCATGGAAAAATGGCCGCCCGCCGTTTCCGGGTAAGTGCAAAAGGCACAGGAGAAAGGACAACCGGAAGCGGCGCGAAGCTGCAAGGTTTGATTCACAAAAGGAAGGTCAATCTGCTTCCAGAGCATCGGCGTTGAATTCAGGGTTGGGTTATTCCAGATTTTTTCCGCGAGGCAAAATTCGCCTTTATCGTTGAAGTACGCCAGATTGGGCACGCTCTTGAAATCGATTTCTCCCCGGCTCGCCTTGAGTAGCGCAGGGAAATCCTTGTCCGAATTGAATGCATGCAGGACGTAATCGATGCCGTATTTCCGCATCGGGCCTTCAAGCGCCGAGGCAGGCTGGTTGATGGTTTGTTCGTTGGTAAAGGCGCCGCCGAGAGCGATCTTCATTTTGGGGTCGTGGGTGCGCAGTTTGCGGGCGAGCCTTTTGACCTCGGCATAACTGAGATAGAATGTGGTGGAAATGCCCACCAGAGGCTTTACTTCCTGTGAGTCATAGTACTCGACGAAACGATCAAACTCCGAGTCAAAGTTATTGATCACCTTGACATGAAACCCCTCATGCTCGGCCGCATTGGCGACGAGAAGGCTGCTGAGCCCCGGAAGGTTCCAGATGTTGTACATCCAGCGGCGCTCTTCATAGTCGGCCTCCGAGTAAAATTTGCCGTATCGGACATAATTCAGGATGTCCAGATGGGAGCAGAAGTGACCGTTCAAATGCACCATGCGCAGGAACACGAGATCCTTGAAAAGATGGATCCTGTCCAGCGGCAGCTTGCTGTAATCCTCGTAGCGGACAATTTCGGATTGCCCGATGATAATGGCGTCAATTCTGCCCATTGCTTTGGGTTTTGGCGATCAGGAAATCGAGCATTTCCCCAACATTGTTGAGCTTTCCAACTTCGCTCGGGTTCAGCCTCAATTTGAATTCCTTCTCCACGGCGATTACGAGCGTGATATGCATGAGGCTGTCCCATTCGTCTATTGAACCGGAGTTGGATTCCTCGGTGATAACAAGGTCGTCATCTCCGAACACCATGCAGAAAACCTGGCCGAGCCTCTGCATGTACTGTGAGCGAATATCACTTGGCTGCATTTGATTTCTCCTGTGGCAACTCTCTGATGGCCGATATGAACGTGTGAAAACAATCATCCTCATGGGGAACTGCCCTCTCCCACGATGATGTCTCTTCCGTTTGCCCAATACAAGAGAACCCGAGCCTGGAGTAGAGATTTTCGACCATCTGGTTTTTTTTCGACTTTACATATTTTCCGAGTATTCTTCCTGCGGAGATGGAGGAAGCAATCCTGCACACTTCATTCATGATGAACTCCTCCACCCCCCTCGAAAGAACCCTGCAACTCATGACCCACGAAAGGATTTCAAGCGATTCTTCCACTTGTTTGAGGATGATCACCGAAATCAGGCCATTATCGCCGAAGCGGTCTTTCAGCTTGAAATACCGGATGTGCGTGGATTTATCCTCTTTTGCCGCCTCGAAATCCGCCGCCATGTACCTCAGATTCGTCAGGTTGAACTGGTTGCTCTTTTGCATGAGTTGCGCCATTCGCGGCAGGTGAAAAGAGTCCACGGAGCCTACTACGCATTCCATTTGCAGGTCTTTCAGGTACTCGTTGATATTGGAATGCTGCTGCTGGAGATCCATCCGCATCGCATTTTCGGAGTACATTTTAACCCGCGTAATATCCTCCTCGATGATGGACAAGGCTTCAAAGTAGCCATGCGCTTCCACAGCAGCAATATATTCAGCCGGATCTGCCGGAAGCTCGGGAACGCACACCATGGGAAGCTGCTGCCTTACCAGATCACGTTCTACAGGGTTATCGTCGATGAACACCAGCGAGTCCAGCCCGATATTCAGGTGTGTTGCTATTTCGCGGATATTGCCCGGCTTATGCTGCCAGTTTGCGATAAAGATAGAAATGTCTTCCAGCTTCAATTGCATTTCCGGATGTTGGGCAAACACTTCTTTGGCCGTATCTTCCTGGTTCTTGCTGCAAACCGCGAGAATGATGCCGCGATCCTTCAATGACTTGAGGTATTTATGAAATTCGACAAACGCCTCTCCCTCCGGCGTCGATCCCAATTGAATTCCATCTATTCCGTCATCTCCGATGATGCCGCCCCAAAGGGTATTATCCAGATCGAGAACGATGCATTTCTTGGAGAGCCCCTTGATAGCGGCAATCACCCTCGATACACGCCGGGCCACAATGGCGGAAGCGTCAAGAGTAATCGCGTGTTTGGAGTGGTGCCAGAGCCGGTTATCCGCCCACAATTGGGTTCCGCACCAGCGGGAAATAGCCTCGATATCGAAAAGAATAACGCGGGGGGTCGTTACCGAAACAAGCGCACTGTTGTATCGCCGAATAAGGTTGGAAGGCCCCCATTGGGCGGTTCCCGCGACATTTCCCAGAGAATTGAAATGGGGAAAATCAGAATTATTCTGGATGATCATTGCGGAACTGTTTGCCTGAATTGCGTCCCACAGCGCCCGCATCCGTGAGACTGCGTCATCAATCCGCGCCTGAGAGTGGCCTTCCTGCTCAAGCAAAACCTGCTCTTCGAGAAGCGTGTCCCGGTATGTTGTAAAAATCCAGATGATATCCGGGCGGAACGAATACAGGTCTGAGGCCGTATCCAATACGGTTTGGGTCAGGGTGCCGAATTTAGAAAAATAAATCGAGGGTTCGAAGCCTTCAAGTAAAAGCCTGGCTTCCAGCGCCTGAACGAGATGTTCAAGAGTGCTGTTGCCCACGACGGCGACGCGCAGGGGAACGAACTTTACTTCGCTTCTGTCTATTGACCGCAAAAGTTTCAAGTACTGCGAAAGGTGAAGGAAGTCATTCGTTGATGAAAGAACATTCCGCATGCCATGAAAAGCTGCAGCATGGCTCCCGTTTTGCATCTGTTCCTGAATTTGTTTCCGTTGCTTGATCATGCTATTTCTTTACCCTGGCCATGGGTAAAACCTACCTGTATTTTTCCGTTTGCGCACAGTGTTTCACCGTGAAATATTTCGGCCCTGACCACGATTACCTTCACAGCTTCAGACGCCTGCTCGATGGTCAATCGCACCTGGATTGACTGGCCGATATAGGCCGGCTCATGAAAGCGGAATTGCACAGAATGGATGAGCGCATTTTGCCCTGGAAACCGTGTGCCAACGACACTGGTTGCCAGGGATGTCAAATAAGCCCCATGCACGACCCGTCCGGCAAATCCACGGTTTCTGGCAAATATATCGGACACATGAAGGGGGCTGGAATCTCCGGTCGCACCAATAAATTGATCGAGCTTTGCCTCGGTCAGAGTAAAGTCTGCGCAAAATTCCCTGCCTTCAAAAGACTCGTGAAATTCCAGTGTTGATATCTCGGCTGGGTTAATCACCCGTTTTCCTTTCGCTGAGTGGGGTAAGCTTCCAGTTTTCCCATAGGGCATGGCTCCAGATCGGCGTGGCTTTCTCATCTGCATGAACCGGATCCCAGAAGGCAAATGGGGGGACTTTGCCATTAAGGTCAAGGTATTTAATTGCCGGATCATTCTTTGGAATTTGAGAAATAATAAACGACTCCTCCAT
The DNA here is from genome assembly GCA_023259015.1 of Nitrosomonadales bacterium. GTDB lineage: Bacteria > Pseudomonadota > Gammaproteobacteria > Burkholderiales > Gallionellaceae > CAITJF01. The sequence goes on from JAHFRC010000015.1 coordinate 18,335, forward strand.
CGTTTGATATTGCTGAAATAACTTTACGTTTTCAAAATCAGAGCGCAAGGGCAGCTTGACGATGAGGGCGCGGTTGCCGGTTGACTGAAGAAGCTTGATGAGCCTTCCGAATTCGGAAAACTGTTCCTGCTTGAATGATTTGTCAGGCCCTCCGGTCCAATCATTGCAGGCATCTATGTTGGCGAGCGCCATTTGGTAGGCAAGGCTTGGATCCGGGTGTTTTTCAATCGGGTCAGGCGTAAGCTTCAGATTGCTGATGGCTGGCGGAAGAATGCGGGAGAGATACTTGGCGTAATAAAACGGCCACACTGCACGTTCATACATCAGGAGGAACTGGATTGGAATGCGGGGTTCGATGGAATGGTCATTCACTCTTAAGAGCGCAGAAAAATTGTTTTCAATGTGCTTGTCGAGGTTTGGCATTTTCGCGGACGGGGAGAGAGGGCTATTGTCCTTGTAGAGAGCGTTCTCGAAAAAGTTGTTAAAAGTAATGCCAATAACAAAAACGGATTTCTTAAGAATTTCTGGCGGGATTACGAGCGAGGCCAGTTGAATCACTTTGATCATTTGGGTGATATTGGATTCGCGGATGGCGATGTTGTGCACCTCATATTCCGGAAATAGCACTGATAGTTCATCTGGCATGAATGCAAACTCCGCATTCGAGCTGCCGATGATCAGCATCTTCGGCTTTGAGGTCTGCCGGAGGAGAAAGAGGCTGTTGAGGAATCCATCATGCCCATTTTCAAACATCGATTCAAATATTGCGCGGTATGGTGGAGCTGCGCGTTCGGCGATGAAATTATTATTTAATGCACCGCCGCGATGGGTGTCAATATACTCATGTTCAGGGCTTAACCAGAGTGCGGCATAAAATGAAAGTACCCAGAAAAGTACAAAAAGAAAGATAATGAGGCGAAATTTTTTCATCTTCAACAATAGCTGTTTAATGGGTGAGCACAATACAGCTTTATTTTTCAGGTGATCTATCCCGAATATGGAAGGTTTTCTTTCGATATCTTGAATCCTAGCATTTTTCCGGGAGGATGGTTGAGACGATCAACCATCTGCTGCCATTGCTTGTGGGCAATCTTGAGAAAGTTGCATTTCAAATTTGAATCAGCCTGTTAAAATCATGGGTGGTCGAATCAATACTCAATATGTTCGAATGACAACCAAAAGAAATGCAAGTTCATTCATGCGGCAGTTGCACTGCCGCAATAGCCCATGAGTGATGATATCGTTGAGATATTTACCGACGGGGCATGCAAAGGCAACCCCGGCGTGGGCGGATGGGGCGCGTTGCTGCAAACCAGGGGCAAGGAACGCGAGCTATGCGGCGGCGAGGCGCACACCACCAATAACCGCATGGAGCTGATGGGCGCAATCCGTGCGCTGGAGGCGCTGAAGCGCCCTTGCCGCGTGATCCTGCATACCGACTCGAAATATGTGCAGCAGGGCATCAGTGAATGGGTGCACAACTGGAAACGGCGCGGCTGGAAGACCGCCGACAAAAAACCGGTGAAAAATGAAGACCTGTGGCGCAGGCTCGATGAATTGGTAGGTAAACACCATGTGCAATGGGTGTGGGTGAAGGGGCATGCCGGGCATGACGGCAATGAGCGCGCCGACCAATTGGCGAATCGCGGCTGCGTGGAGGTGACGGCGCTTTCCGGGCAGCCAGAAAAACAGGGATGATCTGATGATGGGTTCATGTGAACATGAGGTGATTGGTGAGGGGGCTGCCGGTTCCCTGGTAGCGTTTTCCTTGCGGGGGCATTGAGCAATTATTGGGTGGGGGCAGGATATGAGACAAATCATACTGGATACAGAAACCACTGGCCTTGACCCGAAGCAGGGGCACCGCATAATCGAACTGGCGGCCATCGAATTGTGCAACCGCAAGGTTTCCGAGCGGCGTTTCCACCGCTATCTTAACCCCGAGCGCGAAATAGACCCGGGCGCGGCAGAAATACACGGCCTGACTTTTGAGCGTTTGCAGGACGAACCCAGATTTGCGGAAGTTGCACCGGCGCTACTCGAATTTATCAGCGGTGCGGAACTCATCATCCACAATGCGCCGTTCGATGTCGGTTTTCTCAACAAGGAGCTGGAACTGGCCGGGTTGCCCGCATTGTGCGAGCATTGTCCCAGCATAATCGACACCCTGAAGCTTGCGAAAGACTTGCATCCGGGCAAGAAAAACAACCTGAACGCATTGTGCGACCGTTACCAGATCGATAATTCGCACCGCACCTTGCACGGCGCGCTGCTCGATACCGAGCTGCTGGGGGAAGTTTACCTGGCGATGACGCGCGGGCAGGAGAGCCTGCTGGGAGACGGGAACGATGAAGAAGAGCAGGGCGCCGCATTACTCGGCAGCATGCCGCACCTCTCTGTGCGTGTGTTGCTGGCGACGGAAGAGGAACTGGCGCAACACGCGCAGCAGTTGGCGGATATCGACAAGGCCAGCAAGGGCGCCTGCCTGTGGAAGCAAATGGAATCGCAGGTGTAACGCCTGGTGCGAAAACAAAATAGCGCATCAAACGCGGATGTTCCGATTATCGGCGATGAAGCAGGATGGCATGCACGCACGAAAAAAACATATTGCTGATATTGCGCTTCCATGGTTTTGGGGTGTCTAATTTGCGCCTTTGTTTCTGGATGCACAAACACTGAATGCCTGAACCCATGGCATTAACGGAAGCTCGCTCAGATAGTTCTATCAGTGATAGCGGGCATGGCGGGTTTCATCATAAAGGGCGGCAAATTTGCCATGCCTGTTACAGAAGGTGGTTGCATGAAATTTACAATAAACTTTCTGGCTCTGATATTCGGCTTGTTGCTGTTGGATGCGCACGCCGAACAGGACAAGGCCAACACGCTCAGAGCTCAGGCAGAAAAAGAAGTCAGGGCAGGGAAAATAGGCTACGTGATGGTGCATATTCCGGGCACGAACTACGAGATCGGCAAATACGAAGTGACCCAAAGCGAATGGCGAGCGGTGATGCAAGATAACCCCAGTTATTTCAAATCCTGCGGCGGCCCCTGCCCAATGGAAAGGGTGAGCTGGGAAGATGTCCAGCAATTCATCTCGCTGATTAACGCCGAAACTGGTAAACAATACCGCTTGCCGACCGAAGCCGAATGGGAATATGCCTGCTATGGCGGCAGCAAGACCGAATACTGTGGCGGCGACGATCTTGATGCTGTTGGGTGGTTTAACGGCAACAGCGATGGCAAAACCCATCCAGTGGGCCAGAAACAAGCCAACGGCTACGGTTTGTATGACATGAGCGGCAATGTATGGGAATGGACGGGTGATTGCTTCGACGATGGCTGTTTGCGGCGCGTGGTACGTGGCGGCTCGTGGGTCAACATACCGCGGGATGCACGCGTGGCTAAGCAATTCGGTTTCGACCCTATGGACTTTAGCGAAGTCGTAGGGTTTCGTCTTGCCAGGACGCTTCCTTGAGGGTGATTGCTATCCATCCAGCTCGTGGCCGGCTACAGATTGCATCGAGATGCCATCATCCGAATGGCGTTATCAATCCATTGCAACCACGGCCTGCCTGTTGCGGGTAAATTTAATTAAGGAAGCAAACCCTTTGAGCGGAATTATGGATTGGAGGCGCTCGCCGCCATGCAGTCCATTTAGTGCTATAGTTTCCGCATATTTTTTGACTTCAACCTGGAGGGACTAACGATGCGAGCCTTATGGATAGTTTTACTGACGTTGATGTTGAGCGGTTGCGGTTACAATACATTGCAGACCACCGATGAACAGATCAGGGCGAGTTGGGCGGAGGTGCTGAACCAGTATCAGCGGCGTGCCGACCTGATTCCCAATCTGATGAATACGGTCAAGGGTTTTGCCGCGCAGGAGCAGACCGTGCTGCTGGGCGTCACCGAGGCGCGCGCCAGGGTCGGCAGCATCCAGGCCACGCCAGAGTTGATCAACGATGCACAGGGCTTCGCCAAATTCCAGGCCGCGCAGGGGCAACTGTCTTCGGCATTGAGCCGCTTGCTGGTGGTTGCCGAAAATTACCCGCAACTGAAATCCGATGCCAACTTCCGCGACTTGCAGGCGCAACTGGAAGGCACAGAAAACCGCATCACCGTGGCGCGCAACCGCTACATCAAGGCGGTGCAGGAATATAACATCATAGTGCGCTCCTTCCCGAGCAACCTCACCGCGATGATGTTCGGCTTCAGCGTGAAACCGTCATTCACGGTGGAAAACGAGAAAGAGATTTCCCGTCCTCCGGCGGTCAGTTTTGAGGCCCCCAAAGCAGTTCCACCCAATACTGCCGTACCGGCAAAATAAATGCGAGCCATAGCGCAGGTTACCCTGCTTGCGCTGCTGCTCGTGGGGGCGGCGCGGGCCGATGTTGCCGTGCCGCCGCTGGTGCATCGCATCACCGATCTCACCGCGACACTGGATGCAGGACAAACCCAAACACTGGAATCGCGCCTCGCCGCATTTGAAGGAAAGAAGGGCGCACAGCTTGCAGTGCTGATCGTGCCGACCACGCAACCGGAAAGCATCGAGCAATTCGGCATTCGCGTGGTGGAAGCTTGGGAGCTTGGGCGCAAGGGCGTTGACGACGGCGCGCTGCTGCTCGTCGCCAAGGATGACCGCGCCCTGCGCATCGAGGTGGGCTATGGCCTGGAAGGTGTGTTGAACGATGCCACGGCGAAACGCATTGTGGATGAAATCATTGTGCCGCATTTCAAGCGCGGCGAGTTTTATCCGGGCATCGAGTCCGGCACGGCAGCGATGATGCGGGTGATCGAGGGCGAACCCTTGCCGCCGCCGAAGCGCGCCGCCGCAAGCGGCAAATTTGATATCGAGTCGCTGCTGTTCATCGGCTTCGGGCTGGTGGTGGTTGTGGGCGGCATGTTGCGCGCAATGCTCGGGCGTTTCCCCGCTGCCGTGTTGATGGGCGGGATGCTGGGAGGATTGGCTTGGCTGATGGTTGCGCCGTTGTTGATTGCGCTGCTGGTGGGATTGATGGCGTTCGTGTTCGTGTTGCTGGGAGGCTCGGGGCGCGGTTTCGGCGGCTATGGCGGCGGTGGATTCGGCCATGGCGGATTTGGAGGAGGGGGCTTCAGCGGCGGTGGCGGCGGATTTGGCGGCGGCGGGGCATCGGGGAGATGGTGACCATGAAAAAACATTTCACCACGAAGGGCGCAGGGTACACGAAGATTTTTCAAGAGAAGGCCTGCTATAGGGCGATTACAAATAAGGGAATAACCTTGTGTTCTCCTTCGTGTTCTTCGTGGTTAAGCTGTGAAAATTAACATGGCTCTTGGGCGCATCATGCGGCATTTATCCAGCGGGCGCGCAGCGGTGCGGCGCGTTCTCCCGTCGCGCACGCTGGATGCGATTGAACAAACCATCCGCGAAACCGAGGCAAGGCACAATGGGCAAATCCGTTTTGCAGTGGATGCAGCATTAGAGTTGACGCCGCTATTGGCAGGCCAGACTGCGCACGAACGGGCGCTTGAGGTGTTTTCGCAATTGCGTGTGTGGGATACCGAGCACAACAACGGTGTGCTGATTTATTTGCTGCTGGCGGATCGCGATGTCGAGATCGTCGCCGACCGTGGCATACATACCAGGCTGGGGCAGGAAACGTGGGAAGCGATTTGCCGCGAGATGGAAGCGGCGTTTCGCGAAGGGCAATTTGAGGCGGGCGTGCTTGCCGGCATTCGCGCCGTGGGCGAGCATCTGTCGCGCCACTTCCCGCCGAGAAGCGGCAAGGCCAATGAAATGCCGGACAGGCCGGTGCTGCTGTAGCGGGCGCGCAAAATTACATGCGTCCGATCTTTCGTCCTGATCTATTAAACGGTTCCACCGGAGACCCCATACTGTTTGTCGACTGCATGTTTGAACGGCGCGCCCTGCTGTTCGATCTGGGGGATATCCGTGCATTGCCCCCGCGCAAGATGATGCGCATCAGCCATGCATTCATCACCCATGCCCACATGGATCATTTCATGGGGTTCGATTGGCTGCTGCGTATTCTGTTGGGGCGGGAAAAGGCTTTGCATCTGTTCGGCCCGCCCGGTTTCCTGGCGCAGGTGGAGCACAAGCTGCGCGCTTACACCTGGAATCTGGTGCATAACTATTTATCCAATTTTACCCTGCATGTCACCGAAGTGGACGGCAAAGGGGAAGGGCGGCGCGCCAGCTTCCGCTGCCAAGACGAGTTTCGCCGTGAAAACGATGAAGCTGTAGCCTGTCCGGAAAATGTATTGTTGCACGAGCCGGCCATACAGGTGTGCTGCACCATGCTCGATCATGGCGGGATACCCTGCCTGGCTTATACCCTGCAGGAACAGGCGCACGTCAACGTGTGGAAGAACCGCTTGCAGGAACTCGGCCTGCCGCTGGGCGCATGGCTGCGCGACTTGAAGCAGGCGGTGTTGCGCAACGAACCGGACCAGTGGCAGATGTGTGTGGCATGGAGCAAGGGAGGGGTTCAGCAAGAACGGACGTTGCGGCTGTCCGAGCTGAAGCCAGCTTTGCACATCGTACCCGGGCAGAAGATTGCCTATGTCACCGATGCCGCATGGCATGAAGACAACGTGGCGCGCATCGTCGAATTGGCGTGCAATGCCGACATCTTGTATATCGAGGCGGCATTCATGGAGCGCGACGCAGAGCATGCGCGGCGCAAATTTCACCTGACCGCACGCCAGGCAGGCAAGATCGCCCGGGCCGCGAATGCCGGCTACGTCATGCCGCTGCATTTTTCGCCGCGCTATACGGGCGAGGAAAAGGCATTGCTGCGCGCCGAGGTGGCGGCAGAATTTGGCGGCGAAGTGCTCTGAGGAATTATCCTGATGCAAGTATCCGCTACGGCCAAATGAACGTTTAATGGCCGCCTGAATTATCCTCAACTCCTGTAAAATGACGCCGGGCAAACAGCGACGCCCGGCAAGCCTTATTTATGTTTTTATCATCAGCCCTGTCATGACCACAAGTGATTCGCAAAAGAAACCTGTTCCAACTGATTCCCAGCAAGCACCAACACCACCGGAGAACAAGATGAAACTGCCGGCACACCCGCTCTGGCTCGTGGGCTTTCGCCCGTTTTTTGCATTGGCGGCGTTATCGGGATTGAGCCTGCCGGTTTTGTGGGCCTTGATTTTTTCGCACACCATTCCGGCGCCGGCCACATCGTTCTCCATGACCCAGTGGCACGCCCATGAAATGTTTTTCGGCTTTGGCTGGGCTGTCCTTGGCGGTTTCCTGCTGACCTCGACCAAGAACTGGGTAAAGATTCGCGGCTACCACGGTTACCCGCTTATATTCCTCGTTGCCGCATGGCTCCTCGAGCGGCTCGGCATGTGGTTTGAAGGCGCCTTACCGCCGCTGCTGTTCCGGGTTTCAAACAACCTGTTCCTGGGCTCCATCGTCGCGATGCTGCTGTGGACGCTGATCAAAAACCGCAAGGAAGATGCCTACCGCGACAACTATTTTTTCCTCCTGATGCTCCCGGCTTTCCTGATAGCGAAGAGCCTGATGTTGAGCCACGATTATTTCCAAATCGGCTGGAGCATGACGCTGGGGCTTTTCCGGATGGCCTTTCTGGTGATGCTTGAACGAACGCTGGCCCAGTTCATGAAAAGCGCATTCCAGGTTTCGATCCTGGGCAACCCCGCGCTGAACAAGACGATCAAGATTCTCGGGCTTCTTCTGGTGCTGGAAAGCCTGCTGCCGCCGCAACTGTCGGGCGGGATCGCCTTGCTGCTCGCGCTTCTGCTGACAGGCCGCTTTTTTTTATGGAAACCCCAATTGGCCATGCAGCGGCTCGATATCGGCATCATGTACCTTGGCCAACTCGCGATCATCGCCCAGTTGCTGATCGAGTTCCTCAGGCACATCGCCCATCCGGAATGGGCCGCCTCCGTGTCTGTCCATGTCTTCACCTTCGGCGTGATGGGCCTGATCATCCCCGGCATGCTGGTCAGGATAACCAAGGGGCATACGGGCAGAAAAGTGGTTTTCGACACGCTCGATCTGTTGCCTCTGCGGGTGATGATCCTGGCATTTGTGCTGCGCATCGTTGCCCCGCTGGCTTACCCGGCAGGCTACACCCTCTGGATTGACCTCGCGGCGGCGTGCTGGTTTGTTTGTTTTGCGCTGATCGCGTGGCGCTATATTCCCTTTCTCATGCAACCAAGAATTGATGGCAAGGAGCATTGATGGGGCGCTTATACATGGCGACAGAAATCGTAGCGAGCGAGCTGGTATTGGGGAAACACGGAGCACAGGCACCGGAGTGTACGTTGTAGTACATGAGGATGCAGAGCATCGCGTGACCTCGATGCCAGTTTGCGCAGCAGATTTATGCCGTTATGTATAGATGGCCAGCTTGCGGCAAGCCTTATCCAGCCTCGTGGCGAATGATTCGCTTTGCATGTTGCTGCAATGCACCATGGTTACCGTCCAGTTGCGGCGATCAAAACCAATCAGCTCATTGAACACAACGGCCTCATCCCGGCTTGCATCGCCACTCTCCCGCCTGATGCCCATGCTGTCCAGAACTATGGGAACCTGATTCAGCCGCAGATGTTGCTCCGGATTCAACAGCACGGTCTCGAAATCATCCGTGTAATTGTGCAATTCCAGCGAACTGGCGGTGGCCTGGATGTGGGCCATCATTTTAGTTAACTCTTTTTCCAAGGCAGGGCGCGTCTCGGCATCAGCCGCACGCAGGCGGGCTACCAGCATATCCTTCTCCTGCAACTGCGACAGCTTGTCCTGCTTGCGCGCCTCTATCCGTTGTTTCACCTTGCCCACCAAGCTGTCGAAAAAACTCCATGCTGCCTGATCCCTGGCCTGCTGCTCGGTGGGCGCGGGGTTCTCAATGGTGTGGCTGGTGAAATAGACCACTTTTTGCACCACATCGCGCTGCACCACTTCGCCGGTCAGCTCCACTCCTACCATGGTTTTTTCGCACCGCCGCATGCCCATCAAGGCGTAAAGCTCATCGGCAGCGGGAAACCCCCGGTAATAATCCTGCAGGGCGTGGCTGGCGCAGAACGCATCCACGACATCATCCGCAGATGGAAACAGGGCATGCACGAAGGCATCTTTGGCATAGGATTCCCGGTTGACCGCCACCGGGCCGGGTATGCTGGCCGCAAGGCTGTGCGCATATTCCAGCGCAGCCATGACGGGTTTGCGGTAGTTTTCAGGATATCCGCCAGCCTGCCTGAGCAGAGGCTCAACCGCAGAGACAGCACGTTCGATAGCCGGCAGCAACTCGGGCGTATCCTTTTCCCGATCATTTCCGAACAATTGCCCGAACAGGCTCATTGCGTATTTCCTCGGCGCACCATAAGAGAGGAATAGCTTAACGGTTAACTCTTTTTACTCCAACTGTTCCATCATGCAAATGACAGGCAAGACGCCACAGGCAGCAAAAGATAAAATATGCACTTTATCGGACAACTGAATGCACATGTCTATCCAATGGTACCCAGGCCACATGACCTCGGCGCGCAAGAAAGCGGCCGAGACGATGGAGCGGATCGATGTCGTGATCGAAGTGCTGGATGCGCGCCTGCCGGAGGCGAGCTGCAACCCGATGATCCGCGAGTTGCGTGAACACCGGAGCCGCCCCTGCCTGAAAATCCTCAACAAGGCCGACCTCGCCGATCCCTTGGCCACCAAGGCCTGGCTCACTTTCTACAACGGGCAGAAAAACGTCAGGGCCGTCGCGCTATCGTGCAAGAAACCGGGCGATGCCGCGAAGATACCCGGCCTGTGCGCCGCACTTGCACCGCATCGCGGCAGCAACCTCAAGCCCCTGCGCATGATGATCATGGGCATCCCCAACGTCGGCAAATCCACGCTGATGAATGCGCTGCTGAAGCGCCGCGTGGCTGCGGTTGGGGACGAGCCGGCCATCACCAAAAACCAGCAGAGCTTCGACCTCAACCCGCAGATGACCCTCATCGACACACCGGGCCTGATGTGGCCGAAAATCAAACACGACAGCGACGGCCTCATGCTGGCTGCGAGCCACGCCATCGGGCGCAACGCTATCATAGACGAAGAAGTCGCCACCTTCCTCGCCGAACTTTTGCTCGCCCGCTATCCGGCCCTGCTCGCCAAACGCTACGGCATATCACCCCTCGTCGAGGTTGAAGAGGGTGAACGCGTGGATGGTGCAGCCATCATTGCAGCCATTGCCAAACGGCGCTGCTACCTTATCAAGGGCAACGAGCCGGACCTTGAAAAAGCCGCGTTCACGCTATTGCAGGATTACCGCTCCGGCACGCTGGGCCGCATCAGCCTGGAGACTCCGCAAAGCCGCCGCACCATGCTTTGCGCACAAACACCGGTTAAGGAAATCCATACGTAGCGACAGAAATCGCAGCGGGCGGGCTGATATTGGAAAAGCCAGGAACAGGCGGTTAACCTGCCATGCTTACTGGTCTGCTAAACTGCACGCGATGAATATCAGACTTTTCATAAGCAGCTACATCCGGCAAAAGCGCGCCGCACTTTCCGCGCTGCTTGCCAGGCGCTGGAAGAGCGGCTTCTATTTTTATCTCGCGGCGCTGTTAACCCTGTTCACCGTGGCGGATGCGGCCTTCCTGCATTCCACCGCAGAAATGCGCCAGGCGGCCTTCGATGCGATGGTGCGCTACCGCATCATTGTGCCCAAGCCAGATCCGGATATCGTCATCGTCGACATCAACGAAGCCAGCCTCGCCGCAATGGCCAGGGATTACGGGCGCTGGCCGTGGCCGCGCCAGGTGCTGGGCGAATTCCTCGAGCAGATCGAGAAGCAGCAACCCATGGCAGTCGTATTCGACATCCTGTTCAGCGACGCAGATGTGTACAACCCGGACAGCGATGCCTACTTCGATGCCGCCATCTCTGCCACGAATAATACTTTCTTTCCGATGCTGCGCCTCGATCCTGAGAGCGATGCCTTGAGCCAGGTGAAGCCAGGCATGATCCCCGGCGTAACGAAAATGCCCGACGAGGTGAAGCCGGATGCCGCCATCGCCGTGGTACTGCCGCACTTCCCGGCGGCCATCAACGGCGGGCGCCTCGGGCTGCACAACATCTATCCCGATGTGGATGGCACCGCACGTCAGTACATGGTGTACCGCAACGATTACGGCTGGAAGCTGCCTTCGCTGCCGGCGCGGGTAGCACGCGAACTGGGCTGGCCCGAACCTGTTGCGCAGCGCATCCTGCTCAACTGGCGCGGCAAGCCGTTCTCCTACCGCTACGTCAGCTTCAGCGACGTATTCGCCGACTTCTCGAACAAGGAAAAGAAACGCCCGCAGGATGAATTCAAAAACAAGATTGTCATCATCGGCTCCACCGCGCCCAGCCTGTTCGATATCAAGCCCACGCCGCTGAGCCAGATGCATCCCGGTGTGGAAATCCTCGCCACCGCCCTGGACAACTTCAAGCATGGCGACTACCTGCGCTTCCCCGAGGCGCGCATTCCCTACGCGCTGCTGTCGCTGGTCATCGTGTGGCTCACCGCATGGGGCTTCTACAGCGGTGCGGGGCGCGGCAAGATCGACCGCCTGTTCGGTGCATCGCAATTCATCCTGGTCGGCATTTCCTACGCCAGCATCAACTTCACCAATACCTACATCAATCTCACCGGGCCGGTGTCGATAGGACTGGCCTATTTCACCGTTGCGCGCATCTACGCTTCCGCCACCGGCAAGGCTTTGGAGCAGAACATGGTGCGCGCCTCGTTCGAGCGCGGCGGCGAATTGCGCGCGACGCTGCTGTTGATTCGCCTCGATTCCACGCGCAACATCGTGACCGATGCAGTGCTGGAAAAAATCCGCTACAGCCTGGAAAAAACCGGACGCGAGCCGAAAAGCGCCGAGGTGCTGAAAGGTTACCAGAAAGGCTTGTGGGATCTATTCGAAAGAACCTTCGCGGTGTCGTGGGTGGTAGCTGCGGATGATGCAGATGGTGCGGCGCGCGTGGAGAAAGATGTCGCGGCAGTGCTCGCCGCCTTGCCGCCGCTGTTGCGCAAGAACCTTGCTTATGCCGATAATGCGGCGAACTGGTTCGTGCATCATGGATTGATTTCCGGCGGGGCGGCAGCACATGACGAATGGCGCGTGATGTTTGCACAAGCCCTGCTGCGCTGGGATGAACAACAACGAGGGAAAACAACATGAACCCAATCAAGATATACGCGGCGCTGCTGGCGCTGCTGATCATGCACCCGGCATGGGCCGCAGAAAGCGGCACCGCACTCAAGGCCGACACCATCCGCGCTGAGCCATTTGCCGACGCCAAGGCAGTAACCGCGCTGAGCGCCGGTGACAAGGTGGAAATACTCAAGAAGGACGGCGGCTGGCTGCAAGTAAAAAGCGCCAAGGGCAGCGGCTGGGTGCGCATGTTGAGCATCCGCAAGGGTGCGGCGCGCAAGGGTTCGGACGATGCCGCCGGGCTGCTGGGCCTGGCATCAGGGCGTGCGGGAACCGGTAAGGTGGTCGCCACCACCGGCATCCGCGGGCTCAATGAAGAAGAGCTGAAATCCGCCAAGTTCAACGAGACGGAAATCAAGCTCGCCGAATCGTTTGCCACCGAAAAAACGGATGCGAAAAAATTCGCCGCACAGGGCAAGCTTGCCGCGCGCAAATTCGACTACCTGCCCGCACCGCAATGAGGAACGCCATCATGACAAAAAAGATGCAATGGTTGTGTGCGGCGATGCTGGCGCTGGGCTGTTGCACCGCATGGGGACTTGATTTCGAGCAGGAACTGAAAAAAACGCTGAAGGAAAATGTGCAGCAGAAAATCGCACCCCAAACCGGCGGCGCCGCGCAGGAAGAAGAAATCGCCATCGGCAGGCAGATTGCGGGCAACCTGCTCGGGGCCGCGCCGTTGGTCAAGGATAAGCGCCTGCAAAAATACGTCAACAACGTCGGGCGCTGGGTCGCCGGCCAGAGCGAGCGCCCCGACCTGCCGTGGCATTTCGGCGTGATCGAATCGAACGACCTCAACGCGTTTGCCGCGCCCGGCGGCTACATCTTTCTCACGCGCGGGCTGTATCGTCAGCTCGGCAGCGAAGCCGAACTGGCCGGCGTGCTGGCACACGAAATCGGCCACGTCATCCGCCAGCATCACCTGAAAATTTTGCAACAGAGCCGCCTGCTCGATATGGGCAGCAAGCTGATCGCCAAGGAAACAGGCGGTAACAGCGCGGTGCAGAAACTGATCGGCAGCGGTGCGGAAGTGGTATCGCGCTCGCTCGACAAGAATGCCGAATTTGAAGCCGACCGCATCGCCGTGGTGCTGTCTACACGCGCCGGTTACGACGCTTTCGGCCTTCCGGAAGTGTTGCAGCAAATGGGCCACTATGCCAAGGACGACGGCAGCGTGGCGCTGCTATTCAAGACCCATCCCCATCCCGATGACCGCCTGGAAAAATTGGGGTTGGCGATGGGAGACCGTTTCGATGGCATCAAGGGACAGACGCTGGAGAAGAGGCTATATCGCATCAAGTAGCCACGGCAACAATTCTTGCACGCTTAATGCAACCGGGGCCGCGTCTTGACACGCAGCGGCCAGAAAATAATCACTTCCTTGTGCGCGTGATGAATACCGTCACTTCTTCGCGGTCATGATAGAGCTGTTTTGCCTGCAAGCGGTAATTGATTCCTTCATTGTCCAATCTGCTGCGGATGCTGTTTAGCGCGGCTTCCAGCGCGGCGATGCGCTGTTTCATCGGCAGTTTCAGGTTGAAAATTGCATGTTTGGCCAGCCCCGCAACGAACCACCCTTCGATTAATTTGGCGACCCTGGAGGGCTGTTCCACCATGTCGCACACCAGCCAGTCCACCGCTTTGTGCGGCGCGTATTTGAAGCCATCCTGCCTGAGGTGCTGCACCAGCGGATGCTTTGCCAGCACGCCTTTCAACGGGCCGTTGTCCACCGCTGTCACGCGGATGCCGCGCTTGACCAGTTGCCACGTCCAGCCGCCGGGCGCCGCGCCCAGATCGACTGCCGTCATGCCTTGCCGCAACAGGCGCGCTTGCTCGCCGCGATCTATGAATGTTTCAATGGCCTCGGCCAGCTTAAGCGTGGAGCGGCTCGGCGCTTCGGCGGGCATGGATTGGCGCAGGATGCCCATGATGGAAGCTGCGCTGTTGTGCGGGTCGCTGCTGCCGATCAGCGCGGTGGATTTGTCCGGAAAGAAGATGTGCAGGCGCGGCAGCGTGGCACCGTCGTGCAGTTTATCCTGCTCACGCAGCGCGGCCTCCAGCAGCGGCTGGAAGCGGCGCATGAAGGCGGATAGCGTCTTGCCATCGTTGGTGTCAGGCACCTCCAGCCACAGCGCACCGAATTGATCGGGCAGGGCGGCGATAGCGGCGAGGATTGGGGTCAGGCGGTCGCGCTCCGGCAGAGGGTTGATGGTTTGATGCAGGCGGATCAACTGGCGCGCGAAGATGAGTTCGCGGAAGGCCAAGGCTTGTTCATTCAGCGCGACTACGGCGTAGCCGCTGTTGGCGAGGATGGGCGGCTGCGCGGCGATGACCGGGCTTTGCTGCCGTGCCTGGCGCAATGCTTCCTGCGCACAATCCTGCTCGAAGCCGGGGCGGCAATACAGCAGCCAGTGAGTTGATTTGCGGGTTTGCATGGCGCGCATTGTGGCATGGCAGCCTGTCGGACTTAAAGGAAATCGGCTGCAAATCCGTCTGATCGGTTCATATTTCGCCGCTTTTTTGGTCAATAGAATGACTATTGACCTGCAAAATCGACAAGATATGTCCTCGATCAGCCAAATTTTCGCTACGATTCTTCAAGTCCGACAGGCTGCGAGTAATGGTAATATCCGCGCCTCAATTTTGGCTGGCATTCATGATAAAGCGTTACGATTTGATTGTGTTCGACTGGGATGGCACGGTGATGGATTCCACGGCGGTGATTGCCGCTTCGATTCAGGCGGCTTGCCGTGACCTGGATTTGCCCGTGCCAAGCGATGCTGCCGCGCGTCATGTGATCGGCATGGGGCTGGTGCAGGCATTGCGCCATGCCGTGCCGGATGCGCCGGAGTCCATGTACGGGCCGCTGGTGGAGCGCTACCGCCACCATTTTCTGGTGCAGGATGAGGCTATTCCGCTGTTCGCGGGCGCGAGGGAAACCATCGCCGAATTGCATGAGGCCGGATACCGGCTGGCCGTGGCGACGGGCAAGAGCCTTCACGGGCTGGATCGGGCATTGCAGGCATCGGGCATGGCGGATTATTTCCATGCCACGCGCACGGCGGATCAGACGTTTTCCAAGCCGCATCCGGCGATGCTGCTGGAAATCATGCACGAACTGGGTTTGACGCAGGAGCGTGTGCTGATGGTGGGCGACACCACGCATGATTTGCAGATGGCGCTCAACGCCGGGGTAGATGCGGTGGGCATGACACAGGGAGCGCATCCGGCGGAGCAGTTGCGCGAGCTGCAACCGCTGGCGCTGCTGGATGATTTTGCGGGGCTGCGGGAGTGGCTCAGGGAGCACGCCTGATATACTACGCGAGTGGATATTTAAGGAGGTTTTATGTCCGAGCAAAATAACAACTGGGAACGCGGCGTGCTGGAAAAGCTCGCCATGTCGGCCATTCAGGAGCAGCGCCGGGCGCGCCATTGGGGCATCTTCTTCAAGACGCTGACGTTTGCCTACCTGTTCGTCTTGTTATTTTTGGCCATGGGCTGGATGGGCGGAAAGACGGAGGCGGCGCTGGGCGGCAAACATACCGCGCTGGTGGAGATGAATGGTGTGATCGCGTCGGATAGTGCTGCCAGCGCCGACAATATCATTCCCAGCCTGCAGGATGCATTCAAGGACAAGAAGACGCAGGGAGTCATTCTGCGCATCAACAGTCCCGGCGGCAGCCCGGTGCAGGCCGGTTACATCAACGATGAAATCCGCCGCCTGCGCGCCAAATACCCGAAGATTCCACTGTATGCCGTGGTGGAAGATATGTGTGCATCCGGCGGTTATTACGTGGCGGCGGCGGCGGACAAGATTTTTGTGAACAAGGCCAGCATGGTCGGCTCCATCGGTGTGCTGATGGATGGTTTCGGTTTTACCGGCACGATGGAAAAACTCGGTGTGGAACGCCGCCTGATGACGGCGGGTGATAACAAGGGCTTTATGGATCCGTTCTCTCCCGTAAATCCGCGCCATCGGGAACTGCTTAAACAGATGCTTGACGAAATCCACCAGCAGTTCATCGATGTGGTGAAGCAGGGGCGCGGTAAGCGCCTGAAGGAGACGGCAGATATATTCAGCGGGCTGATCTGGACCGGGCAGAAGAGCATCGAACTGGGCCTTGCGGATGAAATGGGCAGCATGGAGAGCGTGGCGCGAGACGTGATCAAGGCCGAGGACATTGTGGATTTCACCACCCGCGAGAGCATCGCCGACCGCCTGGCCAAGCGCTTCGGCGCCGGAGTGGCGAGTGCTCTGCCGGGCTTTTCTTCTCTAGTGAACGGGGCAAGTTTGCGCTGATGGGTATACGCCTCACCGAGCTGAGTCATGGCGGCGGTTGCGGCTGCAAGATTGCGCCCGCCGTGCTGCGCGACATGCTGGCCGCCATGCCTCACCCCATAGTGCAGGTATTTCCCGACCTGCTGGTGGGAATCGAAAGCGGCGACGATGCGGCGGTGTACCGCCTGAACGATGAACAGGCCATCGTTGCCACTACCGATTTTTTCATGCCCATCGTGGACGATGCGTTCGACTTCGGGCGCATCGCCGCCGCCAATGCCCTGTCCGACGTATATGCCATGGGCGGCAAACCCATTCTCGCTCTCGCTATCGTCGGCATGCCGACCAATTCCTTGCCGCTGGACACCATCCAGCAGATCATGGCGGGCGGCGTTGCGGTATGCGCGCAGGCAGGGATACCCGTGGCGGGCGGGCATTCGATCGATGCGCCGGAGCCGGTCTACGGCTTGGTTGCGCTTGGGCTTGTCCATCCGGACAAGGTCAAACGCAACAACCGGGCGCGCGACGGCGATGTGCTGATCCTCGCCAAAGGCTTGGGTGTGGGCATCTTGAGCGCGGCACTGAAAAAAAACAAACTCGATGCGGATGGTTATGCCGAAATGTTGCACAGCACCACACAACTCAACACTCCGGGAATATGGCTGGCGCAGATGGATCCGGTGCACGCCATGACCGATGTGACCGGTTTCGGCTTGCTCGGCCATCTGCTCGGTATCTGTCGCGGCTCGCGATTGACTGCGGAAATAATGTTCGATCATCTGCCGTTGCTGCACAGCGCGCGGCAACTAGCGCAACAAGGCTTCGTCACTGGCGCATCCAAGCGCAACTGGCAAAGCTACGGACACGAGGTGGATCTCGCGCCGAACTTAACCGAATGGCAGCACAATCTGCTGACCGACCCGCAAACCAGTGGCGGCTTGCTGATCGCATGCAGCGGCGATGCGGCGCAGGGCATCGTGCAACGCTTGCATGGCGATGGATTCGCACACGCGGCGACGATCGGCCGATTGCGTGCGGGCGCGGCGCGGGTGGTGGTTCGATAAAAGGATCGGGATCGTGAATCAATCACAAAACAGATTGCGCGTTCTCATAGTGGATGATTCCGCTTCCATCCGTAGCGTGCTGCGGATGCTGCTTAATAGCGAAGGATACGAGGTTGTGGGGGAACTGGGCGGCGGCGCAAAACTGCTTCCCACAATCGCCCAATTAAAGCCGCATATCATTTGTCTTGATTACCACTTGCCCGATACGGATGGTCTTTCCCTGCTGAATGAGATACATGCCGCGTATCCGCACGTCGCTGTGGTGATGATTACGGGCAGCAATAACCTCACGCTGGAACTTGCCGCAGCAGAGGCGGGGTCTGCCGGGTTCATACACAAGCCGTTTTCCCAAGAGCAGATCATTAAAGTGCTTCAGCAAGTTACCCATGCGCAGCAATTGTTGATGGTTGCGGCCAGAAAGCATAACGCCTTTGCGGAAAAGCCCTATCGCGCCAAGGCGGTGATTGCCGACGACAGCCAAACCTTGCGACGGTTGCTGGCTGCAATACTGACGCACATGGGAATTGAGGTGGCGGGGCAGGCATGCGATGGCAGGCAGGCCACTGAGCTGGTGTCGGAACACAAACCCGACATCGTGTGCCTGGATTTCGAGATGCCGGTAATGAATGGTTTGGAGGCGCTGAAAATCATATACAGCCAGAATCCGGCGGCCAAAGTCGTCATGATTACCTCCATAGCCAGTCGCGAGGTGTTCAATCAGGCGGCAAGCGCCGGGGCCAAGGGATATATCATTAAACCCTTTCACCCGGACAAGGTGACACAAACCATTTCTCAGATACTGGCGGCATA
>JAHFRC010000058.1 GCA_023259015.1 Nitrosomonadales bacterium
GCACGTCGCCCTTCACCGTGGCCATCACGATCTTGCCCTTGGTGCTGGTGTCGCCGGAGCGCAATTTTTCCGCCTCGATGTAGGGCACCAGATGCGCCACCGCCTGCTTCATCACGCGCGCGGATTTCACCACTTGCGGCAGGAACATCTTGCCCGCGCCGAACAGGTCGCCCACCACGTTCATGCCGCTCATCAGCGGGCCTTCGATCACCTCCACCGGGAACTTCGCCTGCTGGCGCGCCTCTTCGGTGTCTTCCACGATGTAAGTGGTGATGCCGCGCACCAGCGCATGGGTCAGGCGCTCCTGCACCGTGCCCTTGCGCCATGCGAGGTCTTCCACCTGCACCTTGCCGCCGCCTTTCACGTTTTCCGCCAGCGTCACCAGCCGCTCGCCCGCGTCGGGGCGGCGGTTCAGCACCACGTCCTCCACCGCATCGCGCAACTCGCGCGGGATTTCCTCGTACACGCCGAGCTGCCCGGCGTTCACGATGCCCATGGTCAGGCCCGCCTTGATGGCATGGTATAAAAATACGGTATGGATCGCCTCGCGCACCGCTTCATTGCCACGGAAGCTGAATGAAACATTCGACACTCCGCCGCTCACCTTGGCGTAAGGCAGGTTCTTGCGTATCCACGCGGTCGCCTCGATGAAATCCACCGCGTAGTTGTTGTGCTCCTCGATGCCGGTGGCAATCGCAAAAATGTTCGGATCGAAGATGATGTCTTGCGGCGGGAAGCCGACCTGGTTCACCAGGATGTCGTAGCTGCGCTTGCAGATTTCTGTCTTGCGTTTGAATGTATCGGCCTGGCCTTGCTCGTCGAACGCCATCACCACCGCCGCCGCGCCATAGCGGCGCACCAGCGTGGCATGCTGGATGAACGCCGCCTCGCCTTCCTTCATGCTGATGGAGTTGACAATGGCCTTGCCCTGTATGCATTTCAGCCCGGCCTCGATCACTTCCCACTTGGACGAGTCGATCATCAGCGGCACCTTGCAGATGTCCGGCTCGGAGGCGATGAGGTTTAAAAACTTCACCATCGCCGCCTGCGAATCCAGCATCGCCTCGTCCATGTTGATGTCGATCACCTGCGCGCCATTCTCCACCTGAGTGCGCGCCACGCTCACCGCCTCGGCGTAATCGCCGGAGAGGATCAGGCGCGCAAACATCTTGGAGCCGGTGACGTTGGTGCGCTCGCCCACGTTCACGAACAGCGAATCGTCGCCGATGTTAAACGGCTCCAGCCCGGACAGGCGGCACCTCTTTTCGAGATCGGGAATGCGGCGCGGCGGCACGTCTTGCAATGCCTCGGCAATGGCCTTGATGTGCGCGGGCGAAGTGCCGCAGCAGCCGCCCGCGATGTTGAGGAAGCCGCTGGCAGCGAATTCCTTCACCAGGCGCGCGGTCTTTTCCGGCAACTCGTCGTAGCCGGTTTCCGACAGCGGATTGGGCAGGCCCGCATTGGGGTGGGCGCTCACGTAGCAGCTTGCCACGCGCGACATTTCCTCGATGTAAGGGCGCATCATTTCCGCACCCAGCGCGCAGTTCAGGCCGATGGACAAAGGCCTGGCGTGGGACAGCGAATTCCAGAACGCCTCGGTGGTCTGGCCTGAAAGTGTTCTTCCCGATGCGTCGGTGATCGTTCCCGAAATCATGATCGGCATACGCACTTTGTGCCGCTCGAAATGCTGCTCGATGGCGAACAGTGCGGCCTTGGCGTTCAGCGTGTCGAAAATGGTTTCCACCATCAGCAGGTCGGCGCCGCCGTCGAGCAGGCCGCGCACTGCTTCCGCGTAGCTCTCGACCAACTCGTCAAATGTCACGTTGCGCGCGCCGGGATCGTTCACATCCGGCGAGATCGACGCAGTGCGCCCGGTCGGCCCCAGCACACCTGCGACGAAGCGCGGCTTGTCCTTTGTGGAGAATTCGTCGCACAGCCCGCGCGCGAGTTTCGCGCCTGCCACATTCAGTTCATACACCAGACGCTGCATCCCGTAATCCACCATGGACACTGAGTTGGAGTTAAAAGTGCAGGTCTCGAGGATGTCCGCGCCTGCCTCCAGATACTGGCGGTGGATGCCGCCGATGACGTGCGGCTGGGTCAGCAGCAGCAGGTCATTGTTGCCCTTGAGGTCGTGTGCATGGTCGGCGAAATTGCGGCGCGGCCCGGTGTAATCGCCATACAGCGTCACACCGCGATAGTGTTCCTCGGTAAGTTTGTAGCGCTGGATCATGGTGCCCATGGCGCCGTCCAGGATCAGGATGCGCTGCTTGAGGAGCTTTTCAATCGGGTGAGGCTTTTTGGTCATGGCCTGCGGTTCAAAAATCGAGTGCGAATTTTACCATGTAACGGCATTAACGCTTCTTTCCCGCTTGCGATGGATGCCAGCCGATTTGGCATTGCCAGTGCAATTCACAGGCGCTTTCTGATGAAACTAGTGGCTATTCGACAAGCCAGCACAATGTTGGCCAAGTTGCTGGTTATGCGTGTCATCCGGCGCCAGCTTACCCCTTGCCAACGATAATCTGATGCACCAGCCGATCTTGAGCCGATCACCCGCTTTCTTCCGAATCAGCGAAGGAGCTGCCATTTTGCAGTCCCATCCGATCTCCATACAACAGCTGATGGATGCCATATTCGCGCGGGCCTGCCTCGTAGCAGAAAGGTAGATTGGCATCGCCGTTCCTGGGTTTTTGCCACTGATACCGCTATCATTTCTTTATGCACATCCAGTCCAACATAATTTGCTAAACTCTTTCATGGCCTATCCCTTCAATTCCGGCTCTGAGCCGGTGGTTTTTCGGAACCCCAAGCTTAACCCGCACCGCTTGAGGTGCGGTGGCTCCATCAGGAGTGAGCGAGAAAGCCAATGCAGAGCCACCGATGAAGTGGAATTGGAATAAGGAGCTTTTGAATGTGCTTAGCGTTGCCGGCCCGCATCGTGGAATTGCGTGGGAACGAGCTGGGTATCGTTGACCTTGGCGGCGTGCGCCGGGAAATTTTCCTGTCCATGGTTGACGACGTGCGGGTGGGCGATTACGTCATCGTGCACGTGGGCTATGCCCTGAGCAAGCTCGATACCGAAGAGGCGGAAAGGACACTACGGCTATTTGCGGAAATGGGCGAAGTGCAGATGGACGCCGGAGCCATGCCATGAAATATGTGGACGAATTCCGCGACGGCAATCTGGCACAAGGCATTGCCAGCGCGATTGCGCAAGCGGCGGACACGGGCCGCAGTTACAGCTTCATGGAATTTTGTGGTGGGCACACCCACGCCATTTCGCGTTATGGCATCGCAGATTATCTGCCGCCCAACGTGCGCATGGTGCATGGGCCGGGTTGCCCGGTCTGCGTGCTGCCCATCGGACGCATTGATCTCGCCATCAAACTGGCGCTGGAACAAGGCGTAATCCTGTGCAGCTACGGCGACCCTTTGCGCGTGCCGGCATCGGGCGGGCTTTCCCTGCTGAAGGCCAAGGCGCGCGGCGGCGACATCCGCATGATCTATTCCACCGCCGATATTCTGCCCATTGCGCGGGATAATCCGGAGCGTGAAGTGGTGTTCTTCGCTATCGGTTTTGAGACGACAACACCACCGACCGCCATACTGATAAAACAAGCTGGTGCGGAAGGAATCAAGAACCTCAGCGTGCTGTGCAATCATGTGCTGACCCCGTCCGCCATCACGCACATCCTGCAATCCCCCGAGGTGAGGGAATACGGCACCCTGCCGCTGGATGGTTTCATAGGCCCATCGCACGTGAGCGCGGTGATCGGCTCGCGGCCTTATGAGCATTTTGCCGAAGAGTACCGCAAACCCGTCGTCATCTCAGGTTTTGAACCACTGGATGTGATGCAAAGCATTTTGATGCTGATCCGCCAGATCAACGAAGAACGCGCCGAAGTGGAGAATGAATTTTCCCGCGCGGTGACGCACGAGGGCAACCGCAAGGCGCAGATACTGGTGGCAGAATTGTTCGAACTGCGGCGCACTTTCGAGTGGAGGGGTTTGGGCGAGGTGCCCTATTCCGCGCTGAAAATACGACAGCAATTTGCCGGGTATGATGCCGAGAACCGCTTCGGCTTGCACTATGCGCCGGTTGCCGACAACAAGGCTTGCGACTGTGGAGCTATATTGCGCGGCGTCAAGATACCGGTAGAGTGCAAACTCTTCGGCACGGCATGCACCCCGGAAACCCCGATGGGCTCCTGCATGGTTTCTTCGGAAGGAGCATGTGCTGCGCACTATACCTACGGGCGCTTAATGGATGCAAAAGTTGTTTCGGCGTGATGGAAAATACAGTGAAGCAACCCGAAAAACTTTCTGGCAATAATAGCCCTAGCAAAACATGGCAACCTACGTTGTAGGTGATATACAAGGATGTTGCACCGAATTCCGGCAATTGCTGGAGCAGATTCGCTTTGATCAGGCGGCGGACAACCTCTGGCTGGTGGGCGACCTGGTCAACCGCGGGCCTGATTCATTGGGGGTGCTGCGGCTGGTGAAATCGCTGGGCGACACCGCCATTACCGTGCTGGGTAACCACGATCTGCACTTGCTCGCGGTGGCTGAGGGTGTGGCCGAGCAGAACCGTAATGATACCCTGCATGAGGTTCTGTCCGCTCCCGACCGCGATGAATTGCTTGCGTGGCTGTGCACGCGGCGCATGCTGCATGTGGAGGGTGAGTGGGTGCTGGTGCATGCTGGCTTGCTGCCAGGTTGGACGGTGGCGCAGGCGCAACGGCTTGCGCACGAGGTGGAGGCGGCGCTAAGTGGCGGGAATCGCCTTCAGTTCCTTGCCCGCATGTACGGCAACCATCCCAATCGATGGGATGAAAGCCTTGCGGGATACAAGCGCCTGCGCGTTATCACCAATGCCCTTACGCGCATGCGCATCTGCACTGCGCGGGGCGAAATGGAATTCAAATTCAAAGGCGCTGAGAAAGATATACCGGCTGGCTATATGGCCTGGTTTAACGTGCCTGGACGAGCCAACGCCGATGCGACCGTAGTTTGCGGACATTGGTCGGCGCTGGGTTTGAAGGTGGATCGGCGCATCATTGTGCTGGATACAGGGTGTCTGTGGGGAGGCGCGTTATCCGCAATCCGCATGGAAGACCGGAAATTATTCCAGATTCCATGTGCTGCAGCGATTGCCCAGGACTGGTGATAAGGGATGGGAATTATTTGGATTGGGGAATGGGGTGAATAATGGCCCATGGATGGTACTTGAAATGGGCGCTCAGAAAACACAGCGCCCCACTGGCAGTGGTAAAAGGTCTGGGTCGGAATTATTTTCTTCGCCTGGCCTTGACCGTTATGGATCTGGAGAACTCCCATTCCTGTAAAAAGCCGCGCTTGTACTTGTCAGGCAAATTGACCTCAAGCGTGAAATCCTTTTCGCCGGTGTATAGCGCTGCCAAGTTCCGGTTAATTTCTGCGAGCAGGTTTTCCCGCAAAGCAGGTTCCAGGATAGGTGTTTCCAGCACACACATAAGCATTTCTTTGGCCGACATGTAAAGCTGCCCTCTCAGAAACTGCATCTTTAGGTCGGGGGCGCGATATCGCTCTCTCTCTTCGGCATTTTGTTCAATCACATCGTGGACTATAGCCGGATCCAGCATGATTTGTTTTGCGCCGGCAAACCTGAGGCGCGCATAGAGTTCCAGATCTTCTCCTTCATATCCCCCCAGCAACTCATCATAGCCACCGACTTTATCGAAGTCCTTTCGCCATACCACGCAACTGCCCCTCAGGGAGTTCTGCGCCGGCGGGCCAAACAGTGCAAGCGACGGATACTTCATCAGGCTGTCGACATGCCTCACGAAATGTTCGGCGATGACCACATCGGCATCAAGAAATATCAAAAACTCTCCCTTGGCCTGCATGGCGCCCAGATTTCTCGCATGCGACGTATTGAATTTTGGCCTATCCACCACCGATACCACACGGGCGTTCGGATGAACCAATGCCACATAATCCGATGTGCCATCCGGGCAGTCGTAGTCGACCACAATTACTTCCGTATTTTCCTGTTTCAGAAACCCGGGGAGTGTACGCTTAAGATTATGCAGTCTTCCCTTGCATGTGGTGATAATGGAGTACTTGGGAGCCATGGAAGCATTATATTCTTGACGAATTCAACTTTGAAGTGCAATTCCATAAGTATTTTCTTTGATGTGACCATGATATGTGCCAGAAATATTTTTTGCTAAATTGACACCTGCCGTAGTAATCTTTACCCCGGATGCAATATTTACCTGGGGGGAGGGAAAGTTGCCGCTTTGGCGCCATGATGCCATTCAGGAATCTGGCATTTGTATGTATTGGTGAAGCCGGGTTTGCTTACCGGTTAACGGGGAGTTTTAAAGAGGCAAGTCTACAAGAAAACCTAAAAGAGGTGCCCGCACAGGAATGGATGGCACAGCATTGGCGCATTGTGGATTGGCCGTTGCCTGGATTGAGAACCAATGGGTAATCGGGTAACTTTCAGCTTTATCGATGCAACTATTTTGATTTGGATTAGGAGAAAAGTAATGGGCGGCAAAATGACTAAAATATTTTTCTACTCGCTTTTGGCTGCGGTTTTTCTTGCTGTTGGCGCAGGAGCGCAGGCTGGAATGCAGGAAGATCATCATTCCCATGAGCATAATAAGGACGCCCCTGCTCCTGCCCATTGTGAAGATCCGGCCGCCGGCGCCGAAGTCAAGCTTAAAGAGCTCAGGCCGCTTGCGGCAAATGGCGATGCGCAGGCGCAGTATGAGCTCGGGTTTATGTATGACCGGGGGCTTGGTGTTCCGCAGGACTACAAAGAGGCCGCATCCTGGTATCGTAAGGCGGCAGAGCAGGGTAATGCGCAGGCGCAGTTTTTCCTGGGGCAGATGTATGACACTGGAAAGGGTGTTCCACAGGGTTATGAGGAAGCCGCGTCCTGGTATCGCAAGGCGGCTGAGCAAGGAGAAGCTTTGGCGCAACTCTATCTTGGGTTTCTGTATAACTACGGGCAGGGAGTATCTGTTGACATGGTGCAAGCGTACAAGTGGTATAGCCTGGCGGCGGTGGCAGGTAACGAGGTAGCGCCACAAAGCAAGAGCAATGCAGAAGCCAGGATGAGCCAGAAGGAAATCAAGGAGGCGCAGGCGATGGCGGATGAATGGTCGGCGCAACATAAAATGATGCATTCAATGATGAAGCATTGATGAAAGTCTTGTTCAGACAAGTTCCGGCTGTATTTTTTCTTGCCCTTAGCACAGGAGTATGGGCGGGGTACCAGGAGGGAGCCGACGCCTATGACAGGGGGGATTACGGAATCGCGTTGAAAGAATTAGAGCTGGTTAAGGACGACAGGCGCGCGCAGTTTATTTTGGGTGTGATGTATGAACAAGGCCAGGGTGTTCCGCGAGACGTCAAATTGGCGGCAGAGTGGTACCGCAAGGCTGCCGAAAACGGAGATGCAGAGGCACAATACAACCTTGGACGCATGTACAACCTGGGGCAAGGTGTTCCGCAGGACGACGGGTTGGCGGTGTTTTGGTACCGCAAAGCAGCCGAACAGGGAGATGCGGAGGCACAGCACAACCTTGGGTTGATGTATAGGCAGAATCGAGGTGTTGTTCGGGACGATAAACTGGCGGCAGAGTGGTTCCGCAAGGCAGCAGAGCAGGGGAACGCGGAGGCTCAGAATAGTCTTGGGTTGCTGTATGACTTGGGGCAAGGAGTTCCGCAGGACGACAAGCTGGCGGTAAAGTGGTTCAGAATGGCTGCTGAGCAGGGGAACGCGGAGGCGCAAAATAACCTTGGGATAATGTATCGCCAGGGACGTGGTGTCGAACGGGACTTTAAGCGGGCGGAAGAGTTGTATCGCAAGGCAGCAGAGCAGGGAAATGCCAATGCTCAGCACAATCTTGCAGTGCTGTACGACCAGGCGCATGGCAATGAAAACGCACATCAGTTAGCGGAGGAGTGGTATCGCAAGGCCGCTGAACAAGGGGATGCGGGGGCGCAGAACAGCCTTGGAGTCATGTATTACTTGGGGCATGGCGTGAAGCAGGATTACAGGCTGGCTGAAGAGTGGTACCGCAAGGCTGCCGAGCAGGGAAATGCCGAGGCACAGCACAACCTTGGGATTATGTATCATCAGGGTCAAGGTGTTCCACGTGATGGCAGGATGGCGGCAGAGTGGCACCGCAAGGCGGCAGAGCAGGGGTTGGCCGCTGCACAGCATGATCTTGGGGTGATGTATCACCAGGGCATAGGTGTTCCGCAGGACGACAAGATGGCGGCAGAGTGGTTTCTAAAGGCAGCGGAACAGGGTAACGCCGATGCTGAGAACAGTCTTGGGGTGATGTATCTCGAAGGCCAAGGCGTTCCGCAAGATTACGACAAGGCTGTGGCGTGGTATTTTTCGGCGGCCAGGCATGGCAGCGTGGAGGCGCAGTACAATGTTGCGCGGTTATACGATCTGGGGAGGGTCGTGCCACAGGATTTTAAGTTGGCGGCGGAAATGTACCGCATGGCGGCAGGGCGTGGCAAGGCGGAGGCACAAAATAGCTTGGGAATGATGTACCTCATGGGGCAGGGCGTTCAGCAGAGTGACAAAATGGCTGTATCATGGTTTCTCAAAGCGGCGGAGCAGGGAAATGCGTCAGCCCAATATAACATCGGGATGATGTACAAGGTCGGGGATGGTGTGCTGAGAGACTTGGTGCAGGCATGCAAATGGTTAAACCTGGCCGTATTAGCAGGGGACGAAAAAGCCCAGAAAGCCATAAAACCGCTGGAAGACAAAATGAAGCGTGAGGAAATAGAAAAGGCGCTGGCAATGGCGCGGGAGTGGCTGGCGAGTCACAAGTAGTGCTAGGTTTATCCATATAATACGCCACCTGTAGAATAAGCGGCAAAGCCGACTATAAAAGGATTATCACTCGAGGTATTGCGGGATGGCTATTAGAATTCAGCCAACACCCTGACGTCTTTCAGTTCCGTGGAAGAACTGACATAGCCTATTGCGCCCGGGACACTTTGCACAAAAATCAGCACAGCCTTATCGGATTCCTTTATCAGGGGAGGCGTTATGCCCTTGAAATTCATCCTGTTCCAGTGGGCGTCCAGCGTGGCTTGCGATTGCCCTAATACACGCGCTGCAAAAATAGCCCGTGCATTGCTGCCAGCTTCGCGATTCACGGGAATAATTCTGGTGCCATCCTGCCAATTGCTTGTCCTGAGCAGATAGATCGAAGACAGATCATCTGATGTGAGCATTGCAGCCGGCACACTGCGGTTGGCAATCACGAAAAAATCCGCTGCCCACACATTGCTGCATGCAAACAGCAGCAATACAACGGTCAATAATTTGACTGGGCTGGACATGTTAGAAGAATGCAGAAAAGGA
This sequence comes from Nitrosomonadales bacterium, assembly GCA_023259015.1. Taxonomy (GTDB): domain Bacteria; phylum Pseudomonadota; class Gammaproteobacteria; order Burkholderiales; family Gallionellaceae; genus CAITJF01. Next base: position 9,395 of record JAHFRC010000058.1, read on the forward strand.
GGCAAAGAATCCGGTTGAAAGATTCAGCTTCTGTCCATGTCGTTCAACGTACTCCAGCTTCCAGACTGTGGACGGCGCCGGTTTATATGAAATCCCGAGCAAAGAATTCTCCGAGGCTGTGCTGTATCCCCTGTCAGCATAATACTCATATCTTCCTATCAGGCTCCAGTGTTCGCTTTGCACATAAGCACCCTGCAAATAGGCGCCCCACTCGTTATTCCGCACACGGGAAGCGTTGAAACCAGTGAGGTGTGCATGAAACCCTTCCGTCTCAAATGCCAGGGAGCCGAATTCCTTGTTAAAGTTAAACCCGGCCAGCGTTTGCCGCTCATCCGTGTTTTCGACTTGTGCATGCTGTAAAGACAAGCCCAGTTTGTCGTTAAGCCCGGAAGGCCAATTCAGGTGAAGGCCAGTGACATGCACATAATTGCGCAGGCGCATCAAGCTTCTTTTTGGCAAGATCTCGCCATCCGGTTGCGTATAAAGCTGGATTTCCGGCAACGAACTCTTAATGTCAGCGTAATTCAGGGAAATTCCGCTGGTGAACTGGTTGAAACTTCGATAGGTGGTCATGGGACGTGTTGTGGTCCATACCAGCGGTGAGGCGTGAACAAGATTCCACTCCCCGAACGGTGTCAACATCTTGCCGGCCCGCAGGGAAAGGCTGTCCGTCAAGTAGCTATCGTTATAAAGCCGCTCCAGGTCGACATCCCCCGAGTTGTTTGAAAACAAACTCCCCCCCGCTTGAATGACAGTGATGCGGGCAAGTTCAGCTTCAGTAAATGGGTTTAGCCACTTGTTAACATGTCCCGTGATGAAAAGGCTTGCGTCATCCACTATCAATTTAGCTTTACCCGAAGAAGGTTTTGAAGCAATAACCTCAACATATCCGGAATAAGTGAAATTGCCAGGATCGACAGGCTGTTTATGGTCGTAAATTTCTTCGGCGACTACAGCATGAATGCCGCTGGTTAACAAACTGAGCAAGAGAATATTCAGTAACAAGAGGTGGCGCATAATGCCTCCTTTTTAAATAGTGGGCTTTTACTATTGGAAATTGTCCCATAAATCTCAAAAAGACATAAGG
>JAHFRC010000059.1 GCA_023259015.1 Nitrosomonadales bacterium
CTTGGTCGTTTCATCGTGTGCGCTCGTGTGTAATAATGGCTTCAGTGTTTAACGCTTCAGGATGCCTGTTGGTGTACTTGCAGCAGAAAAATATCAGCAATTTTTAGAGGCGCCCTTAAAATATTGGGCGTGAATTGTGATTCTAACTTAAATTATTCGTTATGACCCAAGTCCTGAATATTACATGCCCTCAAATTGAACTCTTAATGCCGCACACCATGCTGCGCTTGGCTGGTTTAAAGAACCGCCCGGCTGCTTTTATCGAAGGCCATGGATGGCACAATCAAGGACGATGCGCATGAAACCAGGAAGAAACGACCCCTGCCCCTGCGGCAGCGGAAAAAAATACAAAAAATGTTGCGAGGCAAAATCCGAGTTTGCCCCACCTGCGCCAAAGCCTCCCGCAAAGGGAACGGCTCCGACACCAGCCGAATGCAACCAGCTTGTCGCCTTGTTCAATAGCGGGGATTACGCGGAATTGGAAAACCGGACACGCGTGCTGCTTGAGCGCTGCCCTGATTCCGGGTTTACCTGGAAAACACTGGGCGCAAGCCTGCAGATGCAAGGCAAAGACAGCCTGCCCGCCTTGCAAAAAGCAACGGAACTGCTGCCAAATGATGCCGAATCCCATTACAACCTGGGCAACACCCTCAAGGAGTGCGGGCGGCTGGAAGAAGCCGCCGCAAGCTACCGGCAAGCGCTGCAAATCAATCCCGATTTTGTCATGGCGCACGGCAACCTTGGCATCACCCTCAAGGAATTGGGGCGGCTGGAAGAGGCAGAGGCAAGCTATAGGCAGGCTCTGCGGATCAATCCCGATTTTTCCCTGGCGCACAGCAATCTCGCCCACCTGCTGTTTGAGCAAGGCGACTCCAGGAAGTCAATATCCCACTACCGCAAGGCATTGAGCATTTCCCCATACCTGGTTAACGCCCATCAAGGGATGACCAAGGCATTGATCCGCATAGTGCCCGGATGGCATGTCCCGATGATGAACGAACAGAAACGGAACAATGCCTATTATTCCGCCATGCAACTTGCAGTGACGCCGGACTCGGAAGTTTTCGAAATCGGAACCGGCTCCGGGTTGCTGGCCATGATGGCGGCCAAGCTTGGCGCAAAGAGCGTGACCACATGCGAAGCGGAACCGGTAATCGCGGATACGGCGCAGCAGATCGTCGCAGACAATGGCTATGCGGAAGCCATCAAGGTGATTTCCAAACGGTCTGTCGAAGTTAATGTCGGCGAAGACTTGCCGGAAAAGGCAGACATCCTGGTATCGGAAATATTCTCAAGCGAGCTCCTGGCGGAACAGGTGCTACCCAGCATAGAAGATGCGAAGCGCCGCCTGCTGAAGCCGCAGGGCCGGATCATCCCTGCCGCCGGAAGCATCATGGTCGCCCTGTTCAGCGGCGACGACATCAGGAGAAACCTGATCGTTGAAGATTCTTTCGGGTTCAACCTGCAGCGTTTCAATTCGATTGTTTCAAAAAAATTGATGGTGTACAGGCATGACCTGAACATCGAAACGCTGACCGAAGATACCGAAGCATTCCGTTTCGACTTTGAAAATGATTCGCTTTTCCCGAGCCATACAAAAAACCTGCGCATCCCGATAAAATCTGCCGGCCGCTGCTACGGCATCATCCAGTGGATCCGGCTGCAAATGGACAAGGAAACAATTTTCGAGAACCATCCCTCGGAAAAGTCGCCGGTATCCAACTGGCAGCACTGCGCCTATGTATTCCCCGAGCCGATAGACGTCAAGCCCGGCCAGGTTGCGCTTATTTCCGCCTCGCACGACCGGGAATCCCCCTGGTTTTTCCTTTACGGGATCGAACCCGCGTAGACTGTGCCCCTTCAGCGTTTGGGAATATACACGCCCCCCGGATTCACAGCCGCATTGCCCTGTAATGACTGTAAAAAAGGGCTTTGGAAAGGTCTTGCCAACGCATAGCGGCATTGCAATAATGTCATGCAGCACAGGCCGAAAAAACGGGAAGCCGCCCGTTCCGGTTGAACCGTAATCAATGGAAAACAGTGCGGCATGCAAAATCCTTTGGAAAAATCAATCAAGAAAAAACACCGCCATCTGCTGATGTCGCGCGGCGTGTCTTTTACCGTGGCTGCGACGCTGCTGTTATCCGCATGCTCGACGCAGCAAGTCATGGATATCGCGCTTTCCAGGGATCCCAAGGCCGCCTTGAAGAACATGGGGCAAAACAAGGCTGAAATTTACAAGCGGAACCCGCAGGCGTTGATCGCGGACTTTGACAAACTCAAGGTTGAACTTAACCGCCTCTTCGGCCAGGTGAAGCAGGAAAGCGAAAAGAAATGGGGGAAGGAAGAATCGGAAACATTGCCCAGCTCGAAACGTTATGTGAAATATACTCAGCAGTACAAGAACCGGGTCATCGTGGACTACGAAAAAGGCACGATCCGGATCGAACACATCCAAGAACCTGCGGCGTCCGAAAAATTGCGTGGCGCCGTTGTTGTCGCATTGCTGACACCGGAAGACCCAAAATCCGCCGATGTTTTTTCCGACAAGGAGGTGACTCTGGACGGCAAACCATTCCTTCAGGATATGGTGCTGGACCAGAATAAACAGGCCATGAAAACGCGGGAAGATGTCGAGCGCTATGCTGACTACCTGGTCAGCAACAGATTGAAAACGAGAAAAATCCGGGTGGGGCGCGAACTGGTTGAGGTCGCCTACGTTGAGATGGATATGATAGGCGCAGAAGAAGACCGCATTGCCGCCGCCGCATCGCCGAAAAAGGCAGTGAAGAAGCCGCCCAAGAAATTGCCGAAAAGAGCCGCTCCAAGACAACCTTCCGAACAACAGCCCATTGATGAGAGTCCGGACATAAAGGCGGATGAGCGCGCCGATCCAAACAACTATGCTGCCGCAGACCAGAGAGCGCCGAAATTCCTGGATGCAGTGAACAGATACGCCCAGAAAACCGGTGTTGATCCGGCGCTAATTCTCGGGGTTATCTATACTGAAAGCCGTTTCAATCCCCTGGCAGTATCTCCCGCCAATGCCTATGGCATGATGCAGCTCGTGCCAACCAGCGGCGGGCTGGATGCTTATCGCAAGGTCACGGGAGAATCAATCCAGCCGACCATAGAATACCTCAGGGATCCGGAAAAAAATATCGAGCTGGGAGCGACCTACCTGAGCATGCTCCTGTATGAATTCTGGACGAAGAACGTGGGAAATATTCCTGCACGCGAGTATTGCGCCATATCCGGGTACAACACCGGCACTGGCAATGTCGCAAAGGCATTTACCGGCAGCACGAAAAAACTGAAAGAAGCGCAGGACAAGGCCAACGAAATGCGCCCGGATGAGCTTTTCGATTATCTGCGCGTCAAGCTCCCCGAGCGGGAAACGCAGGAATATCTCTTGCGCGTGTCAGCCGCCAGAAGGCACTACAAGGAAAAATTCTATCCTGACACATCCGCATCCAATACGGATTCCAATGTACCGCCCAGAATTTAGACGCTAAGCAGCGCCAGCAACACATGCATCCCGCGACGCTCTGTGTAAACAAACAGGCCACGTATTTTTAGCGTTGAGCCTGCCAGCTACTGCCGTGAGGCATGAATGCGGCGTTTTGTGAAACGCGCCCGCAGGTCGCCCAGCAGCAGCAGGTCGCGGGCCGGAATCGCGTACTTCGCCCGTTCCCCAATGAGTTCTTCCATCGGCAAATAGAGCGCCTCGCGCGAAAATTCATGCAAGCGGATGATCCCCGATATCAGCCTTGGCAATTCATCGCCGCCAACAAAGAGGTAAGTCGCATAGTCGCCATGCGACAGCAGTTCAAGGCTCCATTCGTTGGCGCTCCGCACCAGCAGCCAAAGCATCGGCTCTTCCCCTTCATCCGTTGAGGCGAAACCAAGATAGCGACCAGATGGGGCGATGCCCTCCATGAGCTTTTTTCCCTCATCGGAACGCGGGCAGGAGGCGAGCCAGGAAGACAGGAAGGCAGCTTCAAAGCCCGGCGCCATGCGCTCCATATCAGCGAAACTCAGCAACCGGCCCGGCAGCCACTGCGTTCCCAGTTCGGCGCGCGCTGCGGGAGCCAGCGTCGGCAAGTGGCGTGCGAGTGTTGTGTCTGCTTCCTGGGCAAGTTTTTCGCGGGCGGTTTGGAGCGCTGCGGTAAAGGCCGCAGTTTCACTCCCCAGCTTCGAGAAAACCGTCTCCTCATTTTCCCATCCGATGCAGTTGACGGCGTAGGCTTGCTCGGTGAAGGAGATCATGTTGCAGTCGGCGATAAATAAAACTTTTATATCCTCTCCCTCAGGTGCAAGGATCAACCGGTTGCCGGAGAGAAAGCCACGGAAGGCGCCACGGTATTCCTTGCTGGCAACAGTTCCGGAAAAAACTTTGCCGGGCGCATCGCCGCCATTCAGCCGCAGCAGCCGGCTGCGCAACACCGGCCAGTCACGGCGCAATTCCTGCAAGAGTGTCGGCCCGTCTGCTCCCAGCCGCTCAAGGGTTATAGCGCCGACGGGAGCGCGAAGGCTGATGGTGAATCCATCACCGCTGATCCCGGCAACTTCTCCCAGCGCAATGGCCAGCGCCAGTCCCGAGGCTGGTGAAACAACAAGGGTATCGCCGTCGCGGCGCCAGCGGGCGTCAACGCCGCTTCCATCGCGCACGAGCCGGCATCCGTGTGGCGACATGCGCAGGTTAGCTCAGGAATGCAGCAATGAGGCTCCCGGAAACGAGAGCCGGGGGTGTCAACAGCGGCGTCATGTTTTCTGTCCACACTCGGGGCAGAACTTGGCGCCGGGGGTAATTTTAGATCCACATTTGGGGCACTCGGTCTTGGGCGCAAGCGAAGCGCCGCATTCATGGCAGAACTTGCCGCCCTTCGCTTCCGCGCCGCATGCCGGACAATTTACGACCATCGTCGCGTCGAAGTTTACGCCCTCGGTCTGGTCGCGCGTGCGCAACTTTTCGGTGGCCTGTTCGACAGCGATTTCCGCCTGTTTGGAAGCCATCTCGCGCTGCAGGATCGGCGCGCACTTCGCGCAGAGACTACGCTCGGCGTTCCAGCAAATTTCGCGGCAGACCCATTGGCCGCAACGTTTGCACTGAACAAAGAGGGGCTTGATCTCAGCTACTGCCTCCGCCAGCGCGCTGTCATGCGCCGGGCCGCCGATGGCTTTCTGGATTTCGTGCGTTCCCGCCGCGGCGCGCCCGAACATTCCGCCGAATATCTGGCCGGCGCCGCGCAGGACGGATCCGGCCATGCCGACGGTATTCGCCTTCCAGCTCGACATATAGCCATTGCCGCAGCATTCGCAAAAAAACTTGAACTGAAAACCGTTCTCTGTAGAGATGTCCTGGTAATTATTCGTAAACTCGACACGCGCCATCATTGCTCCCCGGTTATTTCCACCGTTGCGATACTAAAGTTGCGATATAGGGGTGTCAAGCAATGTAAAGTGATTGCCAGTCCTGATACAGTTGTTCAACACCCATACAGTACCCATATCACTGATTGTTTAAGCTATCCAGATTATTGCGCGCCTTGTAGTAAAGCGGATCGAGTTGCAGCGCGGCCTTGAATTCGCGCCGCGCATCCTCGTCGCGGTTGGCAAGCATGTAGGCATAGCCAAGGTTGTTGAGCACGCGTGCCTTGTGCGGCGACAGCATTACGGTGTCTTCCCAGAGTGAAATCTCATCCCGGTAAACATGGTTGCGCATGACAGTAAAGCTGCCCAGCACAAGGGTCAGCGCTGCCCCGGCCAGAACAAGGGTTTTCTGCCTCATCCGGATTGCCATCTCCGCCGTGAATATAAGCGCGAGCGGCCAGCTTACCAGGTACATCTGCCGGTCATTCGCCACATCCGGCCTCGGCAGGAAAATATATAGCGGCACCAGTTGAATAAAGGCCCACGCCAACCCGAAACCAATCCACGGGCGGCGGCGAAACGTGAGCAGCATCAGGACAAAAGCAGCGGCAAGAGAGAATAGCTGCGGCAGTTGCCCTGCAAAACCATGCGCCACTTGCAAATCCGGATCGATATTCAGCCACAACGGGAATATCCACTGCCGCATCAGGTAAAAAAATGCGATGGCCTGCGTCGCCATGTTTCCCCGCAGGCTATTGAGGCCGGCGCTTCTTTCCATTTCCGCGAGGTAGCTGTGGCTCCACAGGAAAAAAACTCCCCCCAGCACGAGCACTGCCCAGTTCGGCCATTGATACCTGAGCGCAGCCCTGAAGCTATCGCCACTGGCCATCTGCCATGCCAGCAGCGCCAGCGGAAAAGTCACCGCTGTTTCCTTCACGCTGAGTGCCGCAATAAAACAAAGCGGCGTCACGAAATACAGAAGAAGCCTGTTGTAATGCGTCCGTCCGGATACATAGGACAGCAACCCTGCCAGATAAAATAACGTCATCAGCGCAATGGAGCGCCCGCAGATATAGGTTACGGCTTCGGTATGGATCGGGTGCAGCGCAAACAGCAGCGCCGTGAAGAACGGCACTCCGCGCTCCAATAGCTGTGGCCGAGAATGCACAAAATGGCGTGTCAGCGCAAACACCAGAAAGACATTGCACAAGTGGATCACCATATTGGTGAAATGAAACCCGGCAACGCCAAGTCCCGAAGTCCAATTGAATGTATAGCTAAGTTTCAGGATTGGGCGTATGCCAACTTCCAAGCCTTCGCGCCACGACTGCCAAGTGTGAACACGGGGGTTGTTTACGATGACGTTGTAATCGTCAAACTGGAAATCCGTCCACAGGGAATTGCAGTAGCAGGCGAAGACGGCGGGCGCCAGCCATGCCAGTGCGCCGCGCCGCGATTCAGGAAGGGCGATGCGCATGGCTGAACGCTATATCGAGAATGTCCGCCGCATCCCACCAGCGGTCATTACCGTGCAGCATCACCAGCAACACCTGCGCCTCCCCGCGCCTGGCGTAGGCAACCAGGCATTTGCCGGCCTTTGGGGTGTATCCGGTCTTCAAGCCCAGCGCGCCGGGATAGCGGCCGATCAGCGCGTTCCTGCTTTCGAACGGATAGCTGTGTGCGCCATCCAGTGTGGAAATGCGCGCTGCGGCTTTCGCGGTCAGTTCCATGATCAATGAGTGTTTGATCAGCTCGTTTGCCAGCAAGGCAAGGTCATGCGCAGTCGAATAATGGCCTTTCGCATCATGTCCGCAGGCATTGACGAAGCGGGTGTTGAGCATGCCGAGTTTTTTGGCGCGCCGGTTCATGAGTTGCACGAATTGCGCCTGGCTGCCGGCGATGTGGTCGGCAAGGGCGTGGCATGCATCGTTGGCCGAGGCGATCAGCGTGGCGGCAAGCAAATCTTCCACATGAAATTTTTCGCCTGCCTTCAGATGGAGACGCGTGCCGGTTTCCTGTGCGGCGGCGCTGCTGACGGTCGAGATGGCTTGAGGATTGCCATGCTCCACCGCCAGCAGCGCGGTCATCATCTTGGTCAGGCTGGCGGGCGGCAGGCGCCGATTTGTCTGCTTCTCCCACAGCAACTCGCCATTGACCTGCACCAGGTAAGACGCCGCAACGCGCGGAAAAGGATCGGGCTGCGCCAGCGCCAATGCCGCCTGGCACAACAGCAACAGCCCGAAAAGATAACGCATCTGCCGCACTTAGAACTTGAACAGCCCCTTCAGCTTCTTGGCGCCCTCCAGGACAGAATCCGCCGCTGGATTGCCGGTAGTGGAGGAAGAGTCTGATTTTTCCGCATCCGCCTTCTGTTTTGCGGATTGGGATTTCCTGCTATCAGCATTATTTGAACTGCTGCCAGTGTCACTTTCAGTTGTTTCATCAGCAGGCATATTGCCAGCCATGCATGAATCATATTTTTTGGTCCAATTCGGATCGGAAGTGTAAACGCGTCCTTCGCAATTTTTTCTGCGCGCTTCCAGGCGTACAAGTTCGTGGTACTCCTTGGCTTCTGCAGGACTGCAGTATTCATCTATAAAACGCGTGTTATCACGGCGAAGCTTCTTACTGTGCTCTGGCAACTTATGCACCAAATCTTTGCATGCTGTTTTTTTCAGGCTTGTTACATCTATGTTGCAGATTTTGGCAATTGAATACGATACTTCTTTCCCCCCTTCTTTCTTCATTGACTCACTCATATGACCAGCTCCTGCTTCATATGAAAGCAATTCCTCAAGACCCTCCATATCCCGTTGAGTCTTGTCGCGAACTGATTGGCAATATTCTTTTGTGTTAGAGCACGTAATATAGGGCCCGGTATAAAGCTGCGCTGATGATTCCAAACTGCCTTGGCGAGAAATATCGCAACTTTTGGCCCTATTCTCTTCCATCTTTTTATCAATCTGTTGCTTCTGTTCTTGTGCCTTCTTTACCATTTCCTCAGTATCGCAGCTGCCGCCGACACGCTTGCCGCTGCCGATCATTGTCATGTTCATGGTCCTGCCACGACTTTCGCTGCTCATTTTCATATTGGTCTTGAAGCTGTTGCTGTCGTGAGTGGTTTCGCCTTCCATATTCATCGTGTCGCCGCGGCTGTTGACGCAACTGCCTTTATATTTGACGGTATTGCCCGAGTGCTTGACATCCGTGAATGTGCATTTGCTATCCTTGTCATGCGTACGTTGCGGGTCTTTTTCTCCCCCCGGCGGCAGGCACACTTTATTTGTGTTGGCGGGCATGGCAAAAGGCATCCCCGGCATTTCCATCTTGCTGGTTATTTCCCAATACTCGCCCTTCTCAGAATACGCGGCGGTAGAAACAAATCCAAGCAAGGATCCCATCCATACAAACAGAATTTTCTTCACTTTCACTCTCCCGGTTTACACAACAAGAATTATCGCTTCCATGATCAAGCCGCTCGCATTTTATCAGCCACCCATATGCCTTTGCATAAGCCGGCTCATCTTTTTCTGCATTTCATGCCTCGATGGGTTTATTCAGTGTTTTTCGAAGTTGGAAATACGGCAAAACATCCTGATATTCGGCTCTTATGCTGGAGTTCGGCACTCTTTATACCATCAACTCAAGGATTATTTGTATACGTAAAATGGACTATCTCCGGCTTATCACAAGCCAGTGCAGTGTCGGCCATGAATACCTTGTTTCGTGCTACTACGGGTAGCAACCACAGTAAAGGCAGGACCAAGAGAAGCACGAATTCCATCCCCACTTCAGCGAGGGGCTGAAATAGTTGAGTCAAACAAGCAGATTGACTTCCGTGCCCGCCGCAACCAGGTCGAACAGCTCCAGCAAATCGGCATTGCGCATGCGCACGCAACCCCTGGATCCGGGCTGGCCGAGCGGCGTGCCCTCCGGCGTGCCATGGATGTAAATATAGCGGCGCATGGTATCGCAAGAGCCCAGCCGGTTATACCCCACCTCGCAGCCGGACAGCCACAGGATGCGCGTGAGTATCCAGTCGCGCCCCGGATATTGCGCACCGAGCTCAGGCGTATAAATTTCCCCGGTCGGGCAGCGCTGCACGAAAACCGTATTCAGCGGCTGGCCCGCGCCGATCCTGGCGCGGATGATATGCCGCCCGCGCGGCGTGCAGAAGCTGCCGCTCTCCTCCCCCACCCCATTCGCCCCGGTGGAAACCTGATAGCGGCGCAGCACATGGCCTGCATCATCGAGCAGGTCAAGGGTTTGCGCTGGGATATGGATATTGATTTTCATGAGCCTATAATTGCCACATACTGCGGCTGGGGTTGATGGGTTACGCTACGCTCCACCCATCCTACATTTTATTGCGCGGCAACGCACCCGTAGGATGGGTGGAGCGTAGCGTAACCCATCACTTACTCTCACCAAATCCATCATCACTCGCCACGCCGCTGCAACCCCAATTACGGGGATACACACCGGCCTCAACATAACGGTGAAAAGTGGAATGCGGCCAATCGGCAACCTGCTCGACATGCTTATGCCTGACCGGATTGTAATGAATGTAATCCATGTGTCGTTGCCAATCTTTCTCATCGCGCAATGTATGCTCCCAATAGCGACGTTGCCAGATGCCGCGCTCACCCTTGGCAATTTTGCTGGCGGAGCGTGGGTTGCAATCCGGCAAACGACGCGAAAATGCCGCCTTGATACGCCGCCAGCGATTGGGGTAATCGTCATCGCCATCAGGCAGAGTCCAGATGCAATGCAAATGCTCTGGCAGAATTACCACGGCATCAAGACCAAAGGGATATTCAGCTTTAACTTGACGAAAAGCATCATGCAGGATTTCGATATATTCCACCAACAAGCGTTGGCTGCGATCCGCCAAAGTTACCGTAAAAAAGTAACTGCCGCCCTTGACGAAATTGCGCCGGTATTCAGTCATGGTTCACCCATCCTGCAAATAAGCTGTTGCCCAAGTTTCATTGCGCCTTCTGTTGCGCGCGGCGCATCGCAAAAAAATTGCTCAACAGCGAACCGCATTCATCAGCCAGCACCCCAG
>JAHFRC010000060.1 GCA_023259015.1 Nitrosomonadales bacterium
ATTTCAGTCCAAGAAGGTGTTCGTACAGGGCAGTGTCTTTCATGATGTTGTCGGTGGTTTTAGAAAACCAAATTCTGCGGCATTGTGGAAATTTTCACAGTGCAATTAATGAAGAACCTACTTTTTCAATTTCTGGCGGATTTGTTGGTGCGACCATGATGTGACCCCTTTACAGTGATTAATCCACGACCAAACTGATTGGAACTTCACCGATCAGTGAGAAGATCATTCTACCTTATACCTTCTCCGCCCACAGGTCATAAGCGTCCGAATCCGTCACGTACACATCCGCGAAATCGCCCACTTTCAACGAGCGGTTCTTTTTGATGTACACTAGCCCGTCAATCCCCGGCGAATCGGCGAAGCTGCGCGCCTCTGCCTCTTCGTTGTTTACTTCGTCCACCAGCACGCGGATGGTCTTCCCGATTTTGCGCTTGAGCCTCGCGGCGCTGATTCCCTGCTGCACCTGCATCAGGAGAAACAGGCGCTGTTCCTGCACATCCGGCGGAACATGATCCGGCAATGCATTGGCGGCCGCACCTTCCACCGGGGAATAGGTGAAGGCGCCGACACGATCCAGTTGTGCTTCCTCAAGGAAGGCAAGCAGCTCTTCGGATTCTTTTTCGGTTTCACCGGGAAAGCCGACGATGAAGGTGCTGCGCAAGGTGATGTCCGGGCAGATATTGCGCCATTGCCTGATGCGCGCCAACACGTTCTCGCTGCTTGCCGGACGTTGCATCAAATTGAGGATGCGTGAGTTGCCATGTTGAAACGGCACGTCGAGGTAAGGCAATATTTTCCCTTCCGCCATCAAGGGAATCAACTCGTCCACATGCGGGTACGGATATACGTAGTGCAGGCGCACCCATACGCCTAATTCACCCATCTCCCGAAGCAGTTCGGTCAAGCGTGTCTTGATCGGCCTGCCGCCCCAGAAGTCGGTGCGGTATTTCATGTCCACGCCATAGGCGCCGGTATCCTGCGCGATCACCAGCAACTCTTTCACGCCCGCCTTCACCAGACTCTCGGCCTCGTGCATCACATCGCTCACCGAACGGCTGACAAGATTACCGCGCAGGCTGGGGATGATGCAGAAAGTGCAGCCGTGGTTACAGCCCTCGGAAATTTTCACATAAGCGTAATGCCGTGGTGTGAGGCGCACGCCCTGTGGTGGCACAAGGTCGTCGTAAGGGTCGTGCGGCTTGGGCAGGTGCGCGTGTATCGCCTCCATCACCTCATCCGCAGCATGCGGGCCGGTAACGGCGAGCACCTTGGGATGCGCCTGCCGCACCACGTCGCCCTTCGCCCCGAGGCAGCCGGTGACGATGACCTTGCCGTTTTCCTCCAGCGCCTCGCCTATGGCTTCCAGCGACTCCTTTATCGCACTATCAATGAAGCCGCAGGTGTTGACCACCACCAAGCCGGAATCCCGGTAGTTACTGGAAATCAGGTAACCCTCTGCACGCAGGCGCGTGAGGATGTGCTCCGAATCTACCGTTGCCTTGGGGCAGCCCAGCGAGACAAAGCCGACGCGCGGCACAGTTTCTTTTTTTCTCAAACTCCTATATCTAATCATTCGATCCCTTGATACTCATTCCGCCATCAACATACCCAATAACCCCACTGTCGCCACACCCAGCACGATCAACCCGACTTGCTGCACGGTATCGCGCAATTGCGCACGCTTGTGCAGGCCGGGTATCAGGTCGGCCACGGCAATGTAAATCATGCTTGCTGCAGCCAGCGCCAGCAACGACGGTATCCACGACTGCATGGTCTGCAAGGTGAAATAGCCCATCACTCCACCCGCTATAGAGGCAAAACTGGACACAAGGTTCAACTGGAAAGCCCTGACCTTGCTGTAGCCGGAATGCAACAGGATGGCGAAATCGCCAACCTCCTGTGGAATTTCGTGCGCGATGATGGCCAGCGCAGTGACGATGCCCAGATGCATGTTGGTGAGAAAAGCCGCCGCGATGATGATGCCATCCACAAAGTTGTGAAAGGTGTCGCCCACCGTAATCATCATGCCGCTGCGCCCATGGTCATGGTCATACTCCCTTGCCAGCAACTCATGCGCCTCGCAATGCTCATGGTGGCAGTGGCGCCATAGCACCAGTTTTTCCAGGACAAAAAACAACAGGATGCCAAACAGCACAGTGCCACTCAAGGCAGCCACATTGGGGGTAAGCTTGATTGCCTCTGGCAGGACGTCGAGGAACACCGTACCGAGCAGAGCACCGATGGCATAACTCACCATCGCCCCGAGGTAGCGCTGCAGGCGGGAGTTGAGCGCAAACACTGCGGCGCATGCCACGCTTAACGCCCCGCCACAAATGCTGGCGGCAATGATCCAGGCCAAAATGCTCATATTTGATTCTGGTGATGAATGAGGCGCGGATTATACCTATCTACGGAGCATCCGCTGCAACAAACTGGTTCGGTGCAATCGCACCTACATGGCTAGCGGATGGGTGCTATTTGTTTGCAATTGCGAGCTAAAATCCATCGCCAGAATAGAATCGTTGAGCGGCGGCGGCTTGCCTCGCCTATCAACCTTGGCATCAGCCCATGCCCGCAGGCTCTTGAGATTCTTTTGTACGATGTGATGAGAATAGCATTGGAGGGCGCGCTCCAGCATGGCAAGCGCATTACCGGCCTCGCCTTGGGCCATGGCTATGCAAGCACGCTGGTTGTAGATGATGCCGCGAATCGGGAAATCCAGCTCCTCGGCGCGATCCAGCGCTGCCATAGCCTCGTCGAACCGTCCGGCGCGGAGATAGGCGTTCGCCAGTTCGACATGGGCGCTGTGCAAATACGGTAACCGTCCGACGACCGCTTCGCGTTCTTCCACCGTATAGTCGAAGCCATGAACAGCGCCGACATCACATACCACGTAAAGCATAACGTCTTTCGCTTCTGGCTGGCGGTTTGTTGCGACAGACAATTCCTTGAAGTCATTGGTAAAGAAAACATCCGGTGTCAGGCCCTGTTTCTCGCGGAGAATTGCCCAATCCTCGGTGCCTGGAAAAAACGACAAGGGAGAGAAAAAGTAGCGGTTGGGTCTTCCAGCCTTGATCAGGTCATTGCTCTGCTGGACAGTTTCGGGGGTTTCTCCCCGGTTGCAAAGTATCATGTAGTAGCGCACATACATCCCGTATTTCTGGGCAGAGCGAGTCGCTTCCAGCACCATCTCAGGAGTAGTTTCCTTGCGTATGGCTTTCAGTATTTCCAGTGATCCGGTTTCGACTCCAAGGCTGATCATCTGGCAGCCGGCCAGCCGCATTTTGTACAACAGCTCATCGTCCAGGCTATCGACGCGGGTGTCGCAACTCCACAAAAAATTCATCTTGTTCTCGATGATCGCGTCGCAAATCGCAATCGTCCGCCGCCGGTGGGCTGTGAAGGTGTCATCCTTGACCGCCATGAAGGGTACAGGCAGCCGGGAAAACGCTTTCTTGAGCATATCAATAGTGGATTCCGCAGAGTGAAAACGCAACATCTTGCCCCATGTGGCAAAACTGCCGCAGAAGGTGCATTTGCTCGGGCAGCCGCGCGATGTCATGATTATATTGCTGGTAAAATAATCGAATGGTGGCGCCAATGCATTGAGGTCTTTGATGCGCAGGCGCGTAGGACCGAAAACCACTTCCTCGCCATTTCGCCAAGCGGTTCCAGGAATGCCTGCTGTCGGGCGTCCGCTACCCAGACAACCAAGCAACTCCATGAATGTTTCCTCCCCTTCTCCGATTACCGCCGTGTCGATGTCCCGATAATACAGCAAGGTATCCCTTGGCAAAGCTGACACAAACGGGCCGCCGGCCATGATATGCGCCTGTGGATGCTGCTGCCGGATCAGCGCGGCAACAGCACCCATGCCGCGGCGGTTGGCGGTAAAAGCCGAGATTCCATAGACATCAGCCTCATTCTCGGCAATCAGCGCCACTACATCCCGCCAAGGGCAGGTGCAAAGGTTGTAGACACTGACATCATGCCCGGCGCGCTTGGCTTGGGCGGCGATCGTCAGCAAGCCATATGTAATAACCAGAAAATCTCCATGCAGGTTGTGTTCGCCCCTGTCCTTGGGTGGGCCGAAAGGCATCCCCGGCTGGATATCCCCGGAGGAGGGTATCTGCCAAGGGGGCGGGTAAATCAGGATAATGCGCAGTTTTTTTCCAGCCTCTACCCCTGAATGCCCGGCCGCCGGCAAGTGTAACTCCCGCCCTGCTGACAAGGAGACAACAGGAACTGCAGGGTGCTTCACTTGCTCTTTCAAAGTAGAAGCTTGTTCGCAAGTTTGTGAGAGTCCTGCCGGGTGCGGGGAATCCAGCACCAAACCGGTGTGATTCACCAAGGGTGTAGTCAAGCGGTGCAGCGCCTCTTTCCAGTCTCCATTAACTTTGAGCGCCAGCCTGTAGCTTGCCAATGACTCATCCAACCTGTCCAGATTCTTGTGTATGTGACCCAAATTGATATGCGCCTCAGCAAAATCCGGCTTGATCTGTACCGCCCGCCGGTAACAGGATTCGGCCTCTTCCAACCGCCCCATTTCCCTGAGGATGTTGCCATGGTAGTAATGCAATTCAGCAATATCCGGTTTGATCTGTAGCGCCCGCCGGTAACTGGCCTCGGCCTCGCCCATGCGGCCCGTTTCCATGAGGACGTTGCCCAGGTTGTAATACGCATCAACGTAATCCGGCCTGATCTGTAGCGCCCTCCGGTAACTGGTTTCGGCCTCGCCCATGCGGCCCGTTTCCATGAGGATGTTGCCCAGGTTGTAACACGCATCAACGTAATCCGGCCTGATCTGTAGCGCCCTCCGGTAACTGGTTTCGGCCTCGCCTAGGCGGCCCGTTTCCTTGAGGATAAAACCCAGGTTGTTGTGTGCCTCAGCGAAATCCGGTTTGATCTCCAGCACCCGCCGGTAACTGTTCTCGGCCTCGTTTAACCGGCCTTGTTTCTTGAAGAGGATACTCAGGTTGTAATGCGCTTCAGTTAAGTCCGGCTTGATTCGTAGTGCTCGCCGGTAGCTTGTTTCTGCCTCGTCCAGTTGCCCCATTTTATAAAGTGTCATGCCCAGATTGACATGCGCCCCAATTACATTCGCGTCTATCTGCAGCACCCGCCGATAGCTGGTCTCAGCCTCGACAAGCCGGCCAAGCCTCACAAAAGCATCGCCCAGGTTGTAATGCGCCTCGGCATCATCAGGCAAGAATTCCGTTGCCTTCTGCAGGGCAGGCAGGTTATTTTTGCCCAGCCGCTGAAGGGTTGCCCCCAACATCTTCCAGGCAACCCCGGAATCCGGATACCGCTCAAGCAACAAGCACGTCCGGTTTTCCAACTCAGCATAATGTCCGGCGTTAAACAAGGCGACAAGCTGTTCGTATTCGGCTGGCGACGGCTTCGCTTGCCTTAAGGAATGTTCAGGCATAGCAGTCCTGATTTTTTGCTGCGGGCGATGGGTCTCCATGTGTGCCCCTGATTTTCCCCGGCAACAATTCTTGTATTTTTTTCCACTGCCGCAGATGCATGGGTCATTTGATCCTGGTTTCATGCATACCTTTTCTGATAATTTTGCTGAATCATTTTAACCGATTCTGTAATCCCTTCGCTTAATAGCGCAGACCGTCGAATTGACCCAAGTTAAAGGTTACCGAAACAACAAGGGTAACCTGATATGAGCAAACAAGAGCGGCGCGCCTATCTCGACGCAATTCGGACAGCCCATAAGGCCGGCCTCCAATCAAAGGCCGCATTGTCGTTATAGTTGCCGCATTATGACTAGGGTTGAAACAGAAAATTCCTGAAATCCTGTTCCAAAAGCAATAACACTGCAAACTGCAAAAAATTATTGTCGGATTGTCTTGAAAAAATTTGATATAGCGCAAAGCAAATTACTACCGCCACAGGAGCAATTTACCTTTGAATTTAACATTTACCAAGAAATCCGCGTGTTACAAAAGATGTATTTTTAAGATCAAATTTACGTAACTTATCCCGTACAAAAGGTCAAATTATTTAGGTGGAAATATTACTTGCAAAAAAAATCCAATACCCTAGAATTAGTGAAAATCAAGGGACGGGCTACTATATATAGTGGTTTTTGTTTTTTGGGCTTAAATAGCCCGTGCAATCAAAGGGGGTTTGTATTGTGCTCGCAACTGAAAGTGTTTTATCTCCGGAATCCTCCCGCAACACCACCGAAAATGCCGTTAATTCCGGTATGCCGCTTGGGCAACATAAAATGATACGCCGCAACGATTCCGTAGTTCAGTTAGAGTCGGCAAAGGCTCCTGTCAACCCGCTGGCCGAGCAGGAGATCACGCCGGAGGTTTTGCAGGAAAAATATTGCAAAGAAGGCGAGACCACCGTGCATGATGTGCGCAAGCGCGTGGCGCGCGGGCTGGCTGCGGTGGAAAAAGACCCCGCCGCATGGGAACCGCAATTCCTGTGGGCGCTCGAGAACGGGTTTATCCCCGGCGGGCGCATCAATTCCGCAGCGGGAACAACGCTGCAGGCGACCCTCATCAACTGTTTTGTGCAACCCGTAGGCGATGCGATCAGCGGTGACAGCAACGGCAAGCCGGGCATCTACGACGCGCTGCAACAAGCTGCGGAGACCATGCGCCGCGGCGGCGGTGTCGGCTACAATTTTTCCGCCATCCGCCCCAAAGACGCGCTGGTGAAAGGCACCAACAGCCGTGCCAGCGGCCCGGTGTCCTACATGCGGGTGTTCGACCGCAGTTGCGAAACGGTGGAATCCGCCGGTGCGCGGCGCGGCGCGCAGATGGGCGTGCTGAGTTGCGACCATCCGGATATAGAGTCTTTCATCCATGCCAAGGATAGCGGTGACCTGCGCAACTTCAATCTCTCCATCGGTATCAGCGATGCTTTCATGCAGGCGGTGGAGGCCGATGCGGATTGGGAGCTGGCACACAAGGCCATGCCATCCCAGGCAGCGTTGAATACGGGGGCGTATTTGCGCGCCGATGGGTTCTGGGTATACCGCAAGGTAAAGGCAACGGATCTGTGGCGGCAAATCATGCAGGCAACTTATGACCACGCGGAGCCAGGCGTATTGTTCATCAACAAGATCAACAGCGACAATAATCTCTCCTACATGGAGGAAATCGAGGCTACTAATCCTTGCGGCGAGCAGCCGCTGCCCAGCTACGGTTGTTGCGACCTCGGCAGCATCAACCTGGCCAGATTCATAATCAGTCCGTTTACCAAAAATGCGGAATTCGATTTTGCCACTTTCGAGCGCGTGGTAGTGCTGGCGGCGCGGATGCTGGACAACGTGCTGGATGCAACGGTCTGGCCGCTGGAAGAGCAGCGCGCCGAAGCGCAGGCCAAGCGCCGCATCGGAATCGGCTTCACCGGCCTGGGCGATGCGCTGATCATGCTGTGCCTGAAATATAACAGCGATGAAGGGCGTGCGATGGCAGCCCGCATCGCGGAAGCCATGCGCGATGCGGCATACGAGGCATCCATCGACCTGGCCATCGAAAAAGGCGCTTTCCCCGTGCTCGATGTGGATCAGTACCTGGCCGCACCGCGCTTTGCCTCGCGCCTGCCGGAGAGCATCAAGGAACGCATCAGGGAGCATGGCTTGCGCAACAGCCACCTGCTGTCGGTTGCCCCGACCGGCACCATCAGCCTGGCTTTTGCGGATAACGCGAGCAACGGCATTGAGCCGCCATTTTCCTGGTTCTACAACCGCAACAAACGCATGCTGGACGGCACCAAGAAAGCCATTCAGGTGGAGGATTACGCTTGGCGCCTGTACCGCCATCTCGGCGGCGACGTGGATAAATTGCCGGAATATTTCGTGACAGCGCTGGAGATGTCGGCCACCGACCACATGGCGATGTCAGCCGCAGTGCAGCCTTTCATCGACACGGCCATCAGCAAGACTGTCAACGTGCCGGCGGATTACCCGTTCGAGTCCTTCGAGGACTTGTATATGGAAGCATGGAAACACGGCCTGAAAGGGATCACGACCTACCGTCCCAACAGCGTGCTGGGTGCGGTGCTGGAGGTCAAGCCGGTCGCACCGACAACCAAGGAAGCGCCGCAAGACAGCGACCAGGGCGATGTGGACAAGCGCGTGATGCTCGACATTATGCCCACCCCTGCTTTGGCCAGCCTGCGCTGGCCCAGTCGCCCGCAACAGCCCTTGGGCAGTGAAGGCTGGGTATACATGATCGAACACCAGCACGGCAGCTTCGCCGTTTTCATCAGCCACATCCAGAACGGGCATGCCAGACCGTTTGAAGTCTGGGTGAACGGCGCGGAGCAACCGCGCGGCTTGGGGGCGCTCGCCAAGACGCTGTCCATGGACATGCGCGCAGAAGACCGTGGCTGGCTGAACCAAAAACTGGCCGTACTCGAAAAAACCGCAGGCGAAGATGCATTCAACATGCCTTTTCCGCCAAATGGGGACAAGGTGCGCATGCCCAGCCTGGTAGCCGGTTTCGCCAGGATAGTGCGTTACCGTTGCGAACAGCTGGATGCGCTGGCCATGCGGGAAGGCGAAACCACGCCCGTGCTGGATGCGATGTTCTCGCGTAAGGAACCCAAAGTCAGCCCGGATGGCACAATGAGCTGGACGGTGGACGTGCTGAACCATGCCGGCGGCGATGACTTCGTGCTGGGCCTGAAGGAATTGGTGCTGCCCGACGGGCAACGCCGCCCCTACTCGGTGTGGCTGTCCGGTGAATATCCGCGCGCGCTCGACGGGTTGTGCAAATTGCTCAGCCTGGATATGCGCGTGATCGATCCCGCCTGGATCGGCATGAAACTGCGCAAGCTGCTGAATTATTCGGAACCGCTGGGTGACTTCATGGCCAAGGTGCCAGGCAGCGAAAAATCGCAGACCTGGCCATCCACCGTAGCCTACGTGGCAAGGCTGATGATCCACCGCTACGCCATGCTGGGGCTGCTCAACGAGGAAGGTTACCCGGTAACCGAAACCGGCATCCTGTCCACCCCGCAACAAAACAAGCAAACATATGTTGAAAGGCGGCGGCGGACTGAAACCAGCCTCATGGCAGGCAAGAAATGCGCCGAATGCGGCAACCGTACCGTCATCAAAAAGGATGGCTGCGAATTTTGCACGGCATGCGGGGCGATTGGGGCCTGCGGCTGACCATCTTTGTGAAACCCGCCATGCGCATGTTATTGGCGCTTCAACCACAACCATGGCTAGCGTCTTGTGGCTTTGTCCGCGATTGAAAAGAATCGCGGACAAGCCCGCTTCCACAAGTGCATCTTGCCCTGATGCGTTATCCGGGTTGACATAACATTGAAAGCCATGCAATCGAGCACACGGCTTGGCTTTGTATTCGAGTGTGGCATCAGTTCCTGCCCACCCTGTTCCCAATAATTTCATGGCAATAAATTCTTTTTTCACCCCCTGCATGACGACATCCGCCGGCAGGTGCGCAATGCAAAACATGGCATAAATCGAGAGGAGCCTGGCATGTCCACTGAGCAGGAATTGAATTTGCAATTCGGTATCGACGGGCATCTGGGTTTCCGTAAAGATGCCGGCGGGTTGATCGTCGCAGAAATCAACAACCTGCAAGCCACCGCGTCGCTGTGTTTACAGGGTGCGCATCTGCTGGCATGGCAACCCAGGAGCCAGGCCGAACCGGTAGTGTGGCTGTCGCGCGACGCCAGGCTGGCTGCGGGCAAGTCGATACGCGGCGGCGTACCCGTGTGCTGGCCGTGGTTCGGCGCACATGCTTCCGAACCGGGCTTTCCCGCACACGGCTTTGCGCGCACCGCTCCATGGCAAATTGTCGCGTCAGGTATTGAGCCGAATGGTGCTACATGCCTGACGTTACGCCTGCTGGAAGACGGGAAAACACGCGCTCAATGGCCGTATTCCAGCACGCTTGAACTGACCGTAATCGCCGGCGAAAAACTGCGCATGGAACTGTCCACAGAAAATACCGGCGAATCCGCTTTCGTAATTAGCGAAGCCTTGCATACTTATTTCAAAATCAGCGATATCGGTGCGGTGCATATCACTGGTTTAGCAGGCTGCGCCTACTGGGATAAAGTTGGCATCTCGGCGCTCAAAAAACAAGACAGCATAATTCGGTTCGCGGGTGAGACCGACCGCGTATATATCAACACCGCCGATGCGTGCGTAATTGAGGATGGCAAGTTGAAACGGCGCATCCATATCGCCAAGTGCGGCAGCTTATCCACAGTGGTATGGACACCATGGACTGCAAAGGCAGACAGGATGGGCGATCTGGGGCAGCCAGACGGCTGGCGCGGGATGGTTTGCGTGGAATCGGCAAATACGCTTGACAATGCTTTCAAGGTTGCGGCGGGAGCCAAACATATTCTCAGCGTCGAATACCGCGTAGAAATATTGTAATTTTTTAAGCAGGAAACTTAAACAAGGAGAGTCATGCG
>JAHFRC010000016.1 GCA_023259015.1 Nitrosomonadales bacterium
TGCAGTGCAACAACTTCGAGGTCATCAACATGGGCGTGATGGTGCCGTGCCAGCAGATACTGGATGCGGCGCGCGAACACCATGCCGACATAATTGGTCTTTCAGGCCTGATCACGCCTTCGCTGGAAGAGATGGCGCATGTGGCGAAAGAGATGCAGCGCCAGGGCTTTACCATTCCGCTGATGATCGGCGGCGCGACCACCTCGCGTGTGCATACGGCGGTGAAGATCGAGCCGAACTACCCGAATAGCGCAACCGTGTATGTAACCGACGCCTCGCGCGCGGTGGGCGTGTGCAGCAACCTGCTAAGCGCAACGTTACGCGACGATTATGTAGCCGAAATCAATGCCGACTATGCGCAGGCGCGTGAGCAGCACGAAGACAAGAAAGGTAAGGCGGCGCATGTCTCGCTGGCGGAGGCGAGGGCGCATGGGTTTAAAACAAATTGGGGAAGGCAAAACCCAAACCCCTCCCCAGCCCTCCCCTTGTCATGGGAGGGAGCCGCAACTCCTCCCCTGACAAGGGGAGGTCGGGAGGGGTTTGAAGTTTACGTCCCCCCCAAGCCCTGGCTCATGGGAGTACACAAATTCGAGGCCTACCCGCTCGACAAGATCGCCGAATACATCGACTGGTCGCCGTTCTTCCATGCGTGGGAATTGACCGGACGTTATCCCAAAATACTCGAGGATAAAAAAGTGGGTGAGGCTGCGCGCCATTTATTCCACGATGCGCAGGCCATGCTCAAGCGCATCATCGAAGAGAAATGGCTGACGGCTAACGCCGTGTTCGGCTTGTTCCCGGCTAGCAGTATCAACCATGACGACATCGAAATCTACAGCGACGAATCGCGCAGCAAAGTGGCGATGACCTGGCACAACCTGCGCCAGCAGACATTGAAGCCGGAGGACAAACCCAACCTGTGCCTGGCCGATTTCATCGCGCCCAAAGCAAGTGGCGTGGCCGACTACATCGGCGCTTTTGCGGTCACCGCCGGCATAGGCATCGAGAAACACATCGCCAAGTTCGAGAAGGCGCATGACGACTACAACGCCATCCTGCTGCAATCCCTCGCCGACCGTCTGGCGGAGGCCTTTACCGAATTGCTGCACGCGCATGTGCGCCGCGAATTCTGGGGCTATGCGGCAGATGAAGCGCTGGATAACGACGCCATGATCGCCGAGAAATATCGCGGCATCCGCCCCGCCCCCGGCTATCCGGCCTGCCCAGAGCACAGCGAGAAAGGTCCGTTGTTTGAGTTGCTCTGCGCTCCCGGAAATGCAGGCATCACGCTTACCGACCACTTCGCCATGCTGCCCACAGCAGCCGTGAGCGGCTTCTATCTTTCGCATCCGCAGGCACAGTATTTCGCCACCGGCAAGATAGACAAAGATCAAGTTGAGGATTATGCAAGGCGCAAGGGCTGGTCGCTGGAACAGGCGGAGCGCTGGTTGGCGCCGGTGTTGAGTTACTAACTTGGTTTTCAACATGACAGACCAAGAGGAAGAGTTCGTTCACTTTGTTTCATGTATCGAGTCACTAAACAATGCTTGGCGCCTGATCAACATCATCAAGCATGAACGTGACAACCCATTGGTTGGTGCTGCATTTCGATACGCACTAATTGAATATGCAAAACCATACAGAGAATCTCGCGACAAAAATAAAAAGAAGAGACGCCTTGACACATCGTGCATACCGACAACAATGCAGGAGCTACATAAGCGCATCATTGACTCCAGAGATCAAATTCACGCACATTCTGATCTAGCGGTAATGGACGCAAAGCTCTACGTTCATGAATCACAGGGTGTGCGCTTTTCGACCATCCTCCAGAATGTTATAACTGGTGTCGAGGAGTTTAAGAATATTGATGAGATTCAGAAACTGATTGAGAGTACTCTTGAAAATATGTATGAGAAGGAAAAGCTTCTTGAGGCTAAACTGCCTTAACCAGCACGGTAGAACGAATATGGTGGGCAACACTGCGTCCTTCGACTTTGCTCAGGACATGCTTTTGCCCATCCTACGAAAATTACGAGAACCACAAATGAAATGAATCGCATCGCCTTTTTGCCGTGAACCCCCTTCCGGTTTATCATGCCAACAACACAAACACGCTTGCGAGGTTAACCATGAACATCACCGCCCAACTGGATCAGCTCACCACGGCTGACAAAATCCGCACGATGGAATATCTGTGGGATGACTTGTGCCGTCATGCCGACGAAGTGCCTTCCCCGGCATGGCACGCGGATGTGCTGTCGCAACGCGAGCAATCGGTAGCCGAGGGAGGCTCAGTATTTCGAGATTGGGAAACGGAGAAGTCGAGAATCCGCGATACTTCAATTAAGGAGGAATCATGCAACTGACAGCCGTACTTACACACGCCGAAGAAGGTGGCTATATTGCGTTTAACCCGGAGACGGGAACGACAACACAAGGCGAGACAATCAATGAAGCGCTGAGCAACTTGCAAGAAGCCACCGCGCTGTATCTCGAAGAGTTTCCCATAGTTGCGCACGGACATCCTCTGGTGACGACTTTCGACCTTCCGGTACATGCCTAAGCTTCCACACATATCTGGCGCACAAGCGGTCAAGATATTTGAACGGCTTGGCTTTGTTGTCATGCGTCAAAATGGAAGCCACATCGTCCTGCGCAAAGATTCTACCGGATGCGTTGTTCCCAATCACAAGGAAATAAAGGTGGGCACGCTGGCCGGCATTTTGCGTCAGGCGGGTGTGTCAGCAGATGAGTTTTTGTCTGCATGGCGCGGCTGACGGAAAGCCCGGGTGGGCAAAGGCTATCAAGCCGTGCCCACGCGGAATAGAAAATGGTGGGCAACGCTATGCCCTTCGACTTTGCTCAGGACATGTTTTTGCCCACCCTACGAAAATTTCGATAATCATAAAGATGGAGAACATAAAATGACTGAACTGATTAAAACCGACATCAAGCTGGGCGAAGGCGAACCGGCGACCAGCGGCCATGAAGTGGTGGTGCATTACACCGGCTGGCTGTACGACGAAGCCGCACCCGACCACAAAGGCAAAAAATTCGACAGCTCGCGCGATCGTAACGAGCCGTTCGATTTTCCGCTCGGCGCGGGGCATGTCATAAGGGGTTGGGATCAGGGCGTGGAGGGTATGAAGGTGGGCGGGCAATGCACGCTCATCATCCCGCCCGAGCTAGGCTATGGACGGCGTGGCGCAGGCGGCGTCATCCCGCCGGATGCGACGCTGGTATTTGATGTAGAGTTGCTGGCCATTCGCTAACAGCGCATTGTAAAACTACTGCGCTTGCCTGAACTGTATTGCTCAAGGATTTAGAATGCTCATTTACTTCTGTGTAAACCGCATCTGCGACACGTTACTGGCAAAGCCAGCAGGTTGCGGGAGCAGATGCAGGCCGCTCATCCCGCACTGGAAGGCTTCGCCACACCGTGTCAGAGCGGCGACTTCTTCATCATTTCGCGCCTTGTTCCGGCTTCGCTCGTTACGTTTTTCAAAACGCTGCCCAATGATTTGCTGAAAGAGAAACAAAAATGGGAATGATTTCGCAGCCGCTGCTGGTTACGGCCCTGTTGCTGATCTGCTCCAACCTGTTCATGACCTTCGCGTGGTATGGGCACTTGAAGAACCTGGCGGCTTCTCCGTGGTATATCGCCGCACTGATCAGTTGGGGCATTGCACTGTTCGAGTATCTGCTGCAAGTGCCGGCCAACCGCATCGGCTACACCGCCTTTGATCTCGGGCAACTTAAAATTTTGCAGGAGGTTATCACCCTGTCGGTGTTTATCCCTTTCGCAGTGCTGTACATGGGTCAGCCGCTGAAACTGGACTACCTGTATGCGGCAATATGCTTGATGGGTGCGGTGTATTTTATTTTCAGAACATAAATACGTTCGTGCTGAGCTTGTCGAAGCATGTGCGTTGTATGTCCGCCCACCCTTCGACAAGCTCAGGGCGAACGGACGAATTATCGTAAAGAATTGGGGCTGGAAATGCATATCCATATCTTGGGAATCTGCGGCACCTTCATGGGCGGCATCGCGGTGCTGGCCAAACAGGCAGGCCATCGCGTCACCGGTTGCGATGCTAACGTGTACCCGCCGATGAGCACGCAACTCGAAGCGCAGGGTATCGAACTGACCGAAGGTTTCGGGCCGGAACAGTTGAAGCTCAAACCGGATATCTTCGTCATCGGCAACGTGGTGTCGCGCGGCAACCCGCTCATGGAAGAAATCCTCAACCGCAACTTGCCCTACATTTCCGGGCCGCAGTGGCTGGCGCAGAACATCCTGCACGATCGCTGGGTGCTAGGTGTGGCGGGCACGCACGGCAAGACCACCACCAGTTCCATGCTCGCATGGATACTGGAATACGCGGGGCTGAATCCCGGTTTCCTGGTCGGCGGCGTGCCACAAAATTTCGGCATCTCGGCGCGGCTCACCGATGCGTCATTTTTCGTCATCGAAGCGGATGAATACGACACTGCCTTCTTCGACAAGCGTTCCAAGTTTGTGCATTACCATCCGCGCACCGCAATCCTCAACAATCTGGAATTCGACCATGCCGATATTTTTCCTGACCTCGCTGCCATCGAGACGCAGTTCCACCATCTGGTGCGCACCGTTCCGGGCAACGGGCTCATTGTCAGCAATGGCCGCGAAGCCGCTTTGGATCGCGTGCTCCAGCGCGGTTGCTGGACACCGGTGGAGTTATTCGGCTTGCACCATGGCTGGAATATTGATGCGGACAACACCGTGTTTCTGGATGGCGAAATACAAGGCACGCTGCAATGGGAACTGATGGGCAAACACAACCGCATGAATGCGCTAGCCGCGCTGGCCGCCGCACGCCATGCAGGAGTGCCGGTGGCGCAAAGCCTTGCGGCCCTGAGCGAATTCAAGAACGTGAAGCGGCGCATGGAAGTGCGCGGCGTGGTGAACGGCATCACCGTGTATGACGACTTCGCCCACCACCCTACCGCGATCGATACCACCGTGGCCGGATTGCGTAGCAAGGTCGGGGGTGCGCGCATTCTGGCGGCGCTGGAGCCGCGCTCCAACACCATGAAGCTCGGTGTGATGAAAGATGCGTTGCCCGGCAGTTTGAAAGATGCCGATCTGGTGTTTTGCTACAGCGCAAACCTGGGCTGGGATGCGCGCGAATCGCTCGCCCCGCTAGGCAGCAAGGCTATGGTGAAAGATGACCTGAACGAATTAATCGAAGCGATTACCGCTGCTGCGAAATCAGGCGATCATGTACTGGTCATGAGCAACGGCGGGTTTGGCGGGATACATGAGAAACTGCTGCAGCGGTTGGCAAAATAGCGCAGTTCAGTCTTCCTCTACCGCGAAGATACGGTGGTGCTCGCGGATGGCGTAGCGGTCGGTCATGCCCGCAATGTAGTCGGCCACAGCGCGTGCCTGGTCGGCTTCTGCCTGCCACTGGTATTGCGGCGGCAACAGACGATTATCTTCCATGAAAGCTCGAAACAGGTCGCCGATGATACGGTGCGCCTTGGCGCTCATGCGCATGACGCGATAGTGGCGATACAGGTGAGTATGCAAAAAGGACTTTAGTTCGCGGTTCATTTCACGCACTTCGGTGCTGAACGCGGCCAATGGCGGCGCAGAGCGCACGTCGGCAAGATTCTGTATGCCATGCGCGCGAATATTCTGCTCTGTCTGCCGTAGCAGGTCGCTGACCAGCGTATTGATCATGCGCCGTATCGTTTCGTGTATCAGGCGACGCTCGCTCAGATTGGGGTAAGTCTGGCGCACCGCGTCGAGGTGCATGGCAAACAGACGCACCGAAGCAATCTGTTCCAGCGTTATCAACCCGGAACGCAAGCCATCATCCACGTCGTGATTGTTGTAGGCGATCTCGTCGGCCAAGTTGGCAATCTGCGCCTCCAGCGAGGGGCGTTGCTTGTTGATGAAGCGCTCGCCCACCACGCCCAGCCTGGCGGCATTCTCAAGAGAGCAATGCTTGAGTATACCCTCGCGCGTTTCAAAGCACAGGTTCAACCCGTCGAAGGCGGCATAGCGTTCTTCCAGCACATCCACCACGCGCAATGATTGCAGGTTGTGTTCGAAGCCGCCATGCTCCTTCATGCAGGCATTGAGCGCGTCCTGTCCGGCATGGCCGAACGGCGTGTGGCCGAGGTCGTGCGCCAGCGAGATGGCTTCCACCAGGTCTTCGTTGAATTTCAGATGGCGCGCGATGGAGCGGGCAATTTGCGCCACTTCCATGCTGTGCGTGAGCCGCGTGCGGAACAGGTCGCCTTCGTGGTTGACGAATACCTGCGTCTTGTATTCGAGGCGGCGAAACGCGGTGGAATGGATGATGCGGTCGCGGTCACGCTGGAATTCGCTGCGCCCGAACGGCGCTTCTTCGCGCACGATCCTGCCGCGTGTATTGTGTTCGCTTACCGCGCAAGGCGCAAGCTCAGACATTTTTGCAGCAAGCTTCCAGTGTTTGCCGCAGCAAATCTTCCGGCACATCCCCGCTCACCACGGCATGGCCGATGGCCTTGAGCAGCACGAAGCGCATCTTACCGCCGAGCACTTTCTTGTCCAGCCCCATCAGTTGCAAATATTTCTCCACACCCAGGGCTGGTCCGGCGACTGGCAGGCCGGCACGCTCAAACAAATGTCGCGTGCGCGCAACATCCTGTGCGCTGATCCAGCCCAAGCGGCGCGACAACTCGGCAGCCATGATGGTGCCTGCCGCCACGCCTTCACCGTGCAGCCATACGCCATAGCCCATGCCGGTCTCGATGGCATGGCCGAAGGTGTGGCCGAGGTTGAGCAGGGCGCGTTCGCCGCTCTCGCGTTCGTCCGCGCCGACTACTTCGGCCTTGTTCCGGCAACTGCGCGCAATGGCGTATTGCAGCGCTTGCGCGTCACGCGCCAGCAGCTTCTCCATGTTCTGTTCCAGCCACTCGAAAAACGGCAGGTCGCGGATCAAGCCGTACTTGATGACTTCCGCGATGCCTGCACGCAACTCCTGGTCCGGCAGCGTGTTCAGCGTGGCGATGTCGGCCAGCACGGCTTGCGGCTGGTAGAACGCGCCGATCATGTTCTTGCCCAGCGGGTGGTTGATGCCGGTCTTGCCGCCGACCGAAGAATCCACCTGCGCCAGCAGCGTTGTGGGGATCTGGATGAAGGGCACGCCGCGCAGATAGGTTGCAGCGGCATAGCCGGTCATGTCGCCGATCACCCCGCCGCCCAGCGCTATCAATGGCGTGTTGCGCTCGCAACGGCTGGACAACAATGCGTCGTAAATCAGCCCCAGTGTTGCCGCATTTTTGTATTCCTCGCCATCCGGCAGGATGATGGGCAAGACATCTACGCCGTGGTATTGCAGCATGCTGCTTAATGGCTCCAGATAAAGCGGAGCCACCATCGTGTTGGTTACTATCGCCACCCGTTTGTGCGGCAAATGCGGCAACAGCAAGTCTGCACGGCCAAGCAGGCCGTTGCCGATGTGGATAGGGTAGCTGCGGTCAGCCAATCCTACGGTCAATGTTTGCATGGCATCTGCCCATCAAATGTCTTGTCCGCAAGGCGTTTCAACTCCTGACGTAACTGCTGCACCAGGCTATGCACGCTTTGCTTGCCGGTTGTCATCACCAGGTCGGCCACTTGCATGTAAAGCGGGTCTCGCTGTTCGTACAATTCTCTTAGCTTGCCGCGCGGGTCGGCAGTCTGCAACAAAGGGCGGGATCGGTCATGGCTGGTACGCTGCCAGAGGTCATGCACCGTGCTCTTCAGGTACACTACCATACCGTTGCGGCGCAATGCGTCGCGGTTTTGCTCATTTAGCACCACGCCTCCTCCGGTTGCCAAAACAATATTATTGAGTTTCACCAGGTCTTGAATAGCGTTTGTTTCGCGCTGACGAAAACCAGCCTCGCCCTCGATATCAAAAATATGCGCGATGGTCACGCCGGTACGCTGTTGTATTTCTTCGTCACTGTCGACAAACATCTTACCCAACTGCTGAGCGAGCAGCTTCCCGACTGTGGTTTTTCCCGCTCCCATCATGCCAACAAGAAAAATATTGCCGGATGAGTTCTTTGCTTGTGTGGTATCAATTGGCAACATAGTCAGATTGTAGCGAAAATATTCCGTTCGCACCGACAACTTTTCCTCATGGGATTTTCATGGGGAAATGCTTGTATTCGGCACTTCAATAGATTCCCCCGGCTGAAGCCGGGGTTCTTACTGTTACGGCCTTTGGCCGACCCGATGCTGCCACGTCACTCGTTGGCTCGCGCCAGCATCGGGAATGCTCATTCATCCACGGCTAAAGCCGTGGTATTCTGTCTTCGACCGCATAAAGAAAAAGCCCGACATAAGTCGGGCTTTTATTTCACCTGCCGATTGGTTATTGCAGGTTCAAAGTATCTTTCAGAATCTTGGGGGTAATAAAAACCAGCAATTCAGATCTGGAATCAGACTTGACGTTGTCCTTGAAAAGCCAGCCAAGAACAGGGATGTCTCCCAATAACGGCACCTTATCGGTCTTATCAGACACATTCTGGTTATAAACACCGCCAATCACTACCGTACCGCCGTTCTCGACCAACACCTGGGTCTGTACCTGCTTGTTATCGATACTCGGTATCCCCCCATATGGAAGCCCCACCGAATCCTGAGTCACATTCACATCCATGTTGACATGGTCATCCGGCGTAATCTTCGGGGTCACCGTGAGACTCAAAACCGCATCCTTGAACGATGTCGTTGGCGGGCCACCGTTCGTGCCAGCTATGGTATACGGGATTTGAGTGCCCGATTTAATCATTGCCGCTTTTGAATCAGCCGTCACAACACGCGGGCTGGCAATGTTTTTCGATGTTCCATCCGTCTCTGATGCATTCAGTTCCAGATTCAGCACCTTGGTTGCCGATGAATTAAATATCGCAAGCGATAAATTTCCGAACGGCCCGATGTCTGGCGCTGGCAAGCTCACATTGCCCCCTATGGCAGCGCGATTGCCGGCGCCCAAGCCTATGCCTCCGCCCCACTGCCCCCCGCCTGCTACCGCACCAGGCGCGGTATAACCCAGCTTCCCTCCCAGTTCCCTCTTGAAGTCGGTCTTTGCCTCTACAAACCGTGCCTCGATCATTACTTGGCGCACCGGCACATCAATCTGCTTTATAAGTTTGCGCGCCTCTTCCAGGTGTGATGTCGTATCCTGAATGAACAACGTATTGGTGCGGGCATCTATCACCGCGCTGCCGCGCTTGGAAAGTATGCGCTGATCCTTATTGGTCAGCATGGCAGCTACTGCGTCCCCCTTCTGATAACTGAGCTGAAAGCTTTCAGTATGGACGGGTTCAAGATCGGAAATTTCCAGGCTTGAGGTAAGGTTGATTTTCTCCTTGGCTGCCAATTCGTCACGCGGGGCAATTTGCATCACGTTGCCATTTATGCGCTTATCCAGCCCCTTGCTTTGCAAAATAATGTCCAGCGCCTGATCCCAAGGCACGTCTTTCAAGCGCAAAGTTACATTACCGCTCACCGTATCGCTGATTATCATGTTCATGGGTATGTTGTTGCTGTTGATGAAATCACCAATCACATACAGGGCTTCGCGTACTAATATGCTCTGGAAATTCAGTGTCAACTTTTCTCCCACATATCCGGGTTGTCCACTCTTGATCAGCTTGTTTGGGTCATCTGCCAGCGGTTTTATTTCCACAATGAATTTGTTGTCCGTCTGGTAGGCGGCCTGTTCCCATAAACCTTTTGGCTCGATAACCATGCGCACGTCTTCACCCTGCACAAAAGTGTCAACGCCCTCCACCGGTGTGCCAAAATCCGTCACATCGAGTTTGCGTTGCAGATTACGCGGCAAGCTGGTATTTATGAAATCCACAATCAGGCTCTTGCCTTGCTGTTTTATGTCTATGCCTATATTGGCGTCAGACAGGTCAATCTGGACGCGCCCCTCACCATTTTTGCCACGGTGAAAATCAATATCGCGCAAGCTATGTTTTTGCATAGCTGTTTTGGTTTCGGCAAAATGGGATACGGAGCCCGACGTTGCGGCGTCGCCAGACTTTCCTTGCAAGACGATCAGCAGGTTATTGCCTTCAGTCCGGATATCGTAAGACAACATTTGAGTCAAATTGACCACCAAACGGGTGCGGTTACCGGCCTGCACAATGTTGGCGCTACGCAAATCACCCTGGCTGAATTCATGGGTAGATTTACCCAGCCCATTCACCGTATTGGGAAAGTCAAAAGCGATTCGTGGCGGGGTGCTGATAGTAAATCCGGCCGGCGAATTAGTGAGCGGAGTTTTCATCTCAACATTAATGATCAACTTACCGCCCGGTGCACCACTGACACTGAGCGACTGTATACTATTTAGCGTTTCCGGGCCTCTTTGCGCATGGGCACTTAGTGCATAAAGCGCAAATATTGCGATGGCAAACCGAAGAATATTATTGACTGTAGTGTTAAGTTGTCTCATGTTTACTCCTGATCACTCCAATAATTGCATGCTGCTGGTGCGTTCTGACCAATCTCCGGTGCTGTCCTGAATCGTTTCCTTGATTGTTATTTCGGTTTCCGTAACCTCGGTAATTTTTCCGAAATTCTGGCCCAGGTAATTGCCTGCCTTGACGCGGTGCAGCTTGCTGTCAGGTGAGCGGATGATGGCATAGCCCATTTTGCCCTGGTGCAGGAAACCAACCATCTTCAGGCTCTCCAGCGGAAATTCTTCCAGCGCTTCCTTATGCCGTGCCATGTCCGGCTGGTTGAGGCCGGGATGCTCACCGCTCCTTATTTCCGGCTTGCGCGGCTTAAACGGATCGGAGATATTTGTAGCGTTATCATAATTGAACGGTTCATACGGTTTAATCTCGGGAGGCGCATCCACCTTGCCGCGCAGGCCAGTTCCTGAATTCTTGACGAAATCGCGCAAGTCCTGAAACTCCTCTCCGCCGCATGCGGCCAGCAGCAGCGAAACCAGCAACAGCGGGATGAGCGACTTCTTCATTTTTTCGCTCCGGCAACTGGTTTGGCCGCGTCACCTGGTTTGGCCGCTTGCTTCTGGGCAGCTATTTCTTCCTCATCCAGATAGCGGTAGGTCTTGGCCATGGCTTCCATCGACAACTGTGCTGCCACGGGGTTTATAACAATATCGTTCAAGGTCACAATGCGTGGCAACTGGGAAATGTCGCTGGCAAACTTGCCAAGATCATCATAGCTACCTGTTACTTTCAGGCTGATCGGTTGCTCGGCAAACACACCGGTCACTTTCTCGGGGCCTGGCCGGAACAACTCAAACTGCAGGCCTCGCCCCAACCCAGCCTGGTTAATATCCGTCAACAATGCATCCATTTCCGATTTGTTCGGCAATTGCTTGAGCAATGCGCCAAATGATTGCTGTGTTTCGGTAAGCTGTTTTTTGATGATATCAAGATTAATGGCTTGTTTTTTCTTGGTGAGAAATGTTTCCTTAAGTTTCTCTTCTTCCTGCTTGACGCTGCTTAATTTGTCCCACTGCTCCTGCCAGTCAAATACAAATCCGCCAATTATCACCGCCACGAATATTGCCACATTCGCAAGCAGCTTCACCGGCCAAGGCCAGCCCCCCGGATTTTTCGGATTGATATTTTTAAGCTCTTCCAGTAATTTCACGGGCACACCTAACCTTTCCTGCCACCGGCTTTGGCCGGAACAGTTGGGGTTGCTGGAGCTTGCCTTTTCAAACTTAGATTCAGGACAAACTCGTTCATGCGTACACCTGCCGTGGCCGTCGCATGAATTTCAACCAATGATGGTTTTTCTAACCATGGAGAACTGTCTATTGCACGCATCAGGGTAGATATCCGCGCATTCGACTGGGCATAGCCAGCAATATTTATCTTGCTGCCGGTTTGTTTGAGCGACTTCAAATACACCCCATCAGGCAAGATACGCAACATCTGATCCATCAGGTGCACTACATCGGAGCGGGTAGTTTGCAGTTCTTCGACCACCGTCTTGCGCGCCAGCAGAGATTCTGTTTGTTCGCGCAGTTTTTTGATTTCCGCAATCTGCTTGTCGAGGACGATTGTTTCATCTTTCAGGTATTGGTTGCGCCGCTCCTGATAAGAAATCTGGGAATTGATATAGGTATGCACAAAACCCACAACCAAAGCCCCCAGCACCAGCGAGATTACGCCGAAGGCGATGAACTGGATCTGGCGCGCCTTGCGTTTCTCAGCACGGTGTGGCAACAAGTTAATGCGTATCATGACGGGTCAAACCTCCGCATCGCAAGGCCGCAGGCAATCATCAAAGCAGGTGCATCGGTCTGCAATTGGCGCGGCTTGATACGGCTGGACAAAGTCATTTGCGCAAACGGATTGGCCACTAATGTGTTTACCTGCGTGCGTGTCGCAACTGCATCATCAAGGCCAGCCAGCGCTGCACCGCCGCCCGCCAGGACAATATAATTCACCTCATTATATTGCGATGAGGTGAAGAAGAATTGCAGGGCGCGCGCCACCTCGCTTGCTACATTTTCGCGGAACGGGGCCAGCACATCGCTCTCATAGTTATCCGGTAAACCGCCATTGCGCTTGCCCGCCTCTGCCTCTTCGGCGGACAAGCCAAACATATTCTGCACCTGCTGCGTCAATTGCTCACCACCCAATTGCTGATCCCGTGTATAAATGGATTGTCCGTTGCGCAACACATTTACATTCATGACGCTTGCGCCGATATCTACCAGCGCCACGCACTGATCCACAGCTTTCTCCGGCAATTGCACGCGTATCTGTTCAAATGCCTTTTCGGCAGCATAAGGCTCCACATCCATCACGACGGCTTTGAGCCCGGCTGTTTGTGCGGCCGCAATACGGTCTTCCACGTTAGCCTTGCGCGATGCCGCCAGCAACACCTCAACCTCTTCGGCATTGCCCGGCGCCGGACCTATTACCTGGAAATCCAGGTTGACCTCGTCCATGGCAAACGGAATGTATTGGTTCGCTTCAGACTCAACCTGATACTCCAGGTCTTCTTCGCGCAACCCGCTGGGCAATAGAATTTTCTTGGTAATTACTGCGGCGGCGGGCAGTGCCAATGCGACATTCTTTATGCGCGTCCCCATTTTCTTTACAGCGCGTTCCATGGTTTCGGCAACCGCCTCCAGATTATTGATGTTGCCATCAATAACTGCATCTTTAGGCAACGCCTCAATAGCGTAGCGTTCGACTTCATAGCCGGCTTTTTTTGGCAATTCGCTTAACTCCACTATTTTTATTGAGGACGCACTGATATCCACCCCAATCAAAGGGGGTGTCTTGGTGCGCAAAAAATCCAGTGGAATATCAAAATTTCCTTTAAGCATAGGCTAATCAGGACTTTTTCGTATAAAGTGGTTTAAATCCTAGCAATAACCACATCCCATGTAAAGCTTTTTCTGTAGGCTTATTTTTCCAAGCAAGAGCCGATATAATTCTGCCCCTACCCCTAAAAAACAATTCCGCTTGAAATGACCTTACGAAGGTGGCTTTATCCGGTTCTCGCCGCTATTGCTCTTGCCCTCTTGCCGTTGCTGTTGCTTGTGTTCGCGGCAATGCTAGCCTATCCATCGCTGCCCTCGCTGGATGTTTTGATTGATTACAAACCCAAAATACCATTGCGCGTGTACAGCGAAGAAGGTGTCCTGATCGGTGAATTCGGTGAGGAGCGTCGTGCATTCATCAAGATTGGCGAAGTGCCAGACATGATGAAGAAGGCCATACTCGCGGCTGAAGATGACCGTTTCTACGAACACGGGGGGATAGATTATATGGGTGTGCTGCGCGCCGCTTATTCCAACTTCACGGCAGGCGGCGCAAAACAGGGAGCCAGCACCATTACCATGCAGGTGGCGCGTAATTTTTTTCTGTCCAAGGAAAAAACCCTGTCGCGCAAATTCAACGAGGTATTGCTCGCATTGAAAATTGAACACAGCTTGAGCAAGGAAGAGATACTGCAACTTTATGTTAACCAGATTTATTTAGGGCAGCGTGCTTACGGCTTTGCCGCTGCGGCGCAAGTTTATTTCGGCAAGAACCCGGATCAGCTCAGCATAGCCGAAATAGCCATGCTGGCCGGATTGCCCAAGGCGCCTTCCGCCTATAACCCAATAGCCAACCCCAAACGCGCCAAGTTGCGGCAGATGTATGTGCTGCGGCGCATGCACGAGCTTCATTTCATCGACGACAAGCAACTGGAAACCGCACAACAGCAACATTTGATTGCCAAACATGGCAATCAGGAGTTTTCGGTCAAGGCTGACTATCTGGCGGAAATGGTAAGGCAGGTGGTGTATGAGCGCTATCAGGACGATACCTACACACAAGGCATCAAGGTCTACACCACCATCCGCCAGCAAGACCAAGTGGCAGCCTACAAGGCGCTCCGCAAGGATGTGCTGGAATATGACCAGCGCCACGGTTACCGCGGCCCAGAGGGCTACATAGACCTGCGCAACGGCGATAGCGAAGAGTCGCTTGAAGAGGCGCTACAGGATATCACTGTCGATGACGACCTGATCCCCGCCGTAGTTCAGCAAGCAAGCCCCAAGGCTGTTCGCGCCTACTGCAAGGGTGGGCAAATTGCGGAGATCAGCGGCGAAGGCTTGAAGTTTGCCCAACGCGCACTGGGCGACAAGGTTGCGCTAAACCAGCGCATACGGCAAGGCTCGCTGATCCGCATTCAAAAAGACGAAAAAGGTGCTTGGCAAATTACACAACTGCCGCAAGTGGAAGCCGCCTTCGTTTCTGCCAGCCCACGCGATGGCGCAATATACGCCCTGATCGGCGGCTTCGATTTCGGCCGCAATCAGTTCAATCATGTGACGCAAGCGTGGAGACAGCCAGGCTCGGCCTTCAAGCCATTTATTTATTCCGCCGCACTGGAAAAAGGTTTTACACCAGCCTCCGTGATCAATGATGCGCCCCTGGTATTTGACGCTGCCGAAACCGGCAGCGAACCATGGCAACCGAAAAACTACGACGGCAAATTTGAAGGCCCCATGCGCATGCGGCAAGCACTCACCAAATCCAAGAACCTGGTTTCCATCCGCATCCTGCAAGCCATTACGCCGCAATATGCACAGGACTACATCACCAAATTCGGCTTCGATGCAGCCAAGCACCCCCCCTATCTCACCATGGCCCTGGGCGCCGGCTCTGTCACGCCGATGCAATTGCTGACTGGTTACTCGGTCTTCGCCAACGGCGGTTTTCGTATTACTCCCTATTTCATCCGGCGCATCGAGGATGCAAAAGGTAATGTACTGAACCGTGCAGCCCCGGTTGTAGCCGGGGAAGATGCCGAGCAGGTGATTGACGTGCGCAACGCCTACACCATGGTCAGCATGATGCAAGACGTGGTGCGCCAAGGCACGGCCGCCCGCGCCATGCAACTGGGCCGCCATGATCTTGCTGGCAAAACCGGCACCACCAGCGACTCCATGGATGCATGGTTCTGCGGCTTCCATCCGACCATAGTGGGAATTTCCTGGATCGGCTTCGACAACCCACGCAGCCTGGGTGACAGGGAAACCGGGGGAGGAGCCGCCTTACCCATGTGGATGGACTATATGGGAAAAATACTGAAGGAAATTCCGGAAGCTGAATACAACATGCCAGACAATATGGTGGAGGCGCGTATCAACAACGACGGGCTACGGGCTGCCGACGGGGAGTTGGTGGAGTATTTTTATCAGGAAAATCTGCCCCCGGAGAAATCCTACGCACCTTCCGGAAAGTTGCAGAATGAAACCGTCAAGGATCAATTATTCTAATCAGCCATGAACCGAGACCGCTTGTCCAAGCGCGACCTTATGCGCGAGCAACTTGCACACAACGCCGCGCGCCTGATGGCCGAAGACGGCATCACCGATTATGCTTTTGCCAAACGCAAGGCTGCCAAGCAAATGGGTGCAACCGATACTTATCATCTGCCCAGCAACCAACAGATTGATGAGGCGTTGCGCAGTTTCCGCTCTCTTTACCAGAGCGCCAGCCACCCCACCATCCTGCGCCAACTGCGGGAACAGGCGCTTGCCGTCATGCGCCTGCTTGAGCCGCTCCACCCTTACCTCACCGGCTCGGTGCTGAGCGGCACCGCAGGGGAACAATCGGACGTCAACCTCATGCTGTTTAGTGATGATGCAAAAGCCGTGCTGCTGTTCCTGCTCAAACACAACCTTGAATTCGAAGATGGGGAATGGAAAGTGCGCATTGGAGGACATGAAGAGACCGTCCCAAGCTACACCCTTACCGGCGAATCCGGCACACTGACACACATCATCGTTCTGCCCGAAAATGCGCGCAATAGCGGAAGCCGCAAGCCGGAGACCCATGCGGATATTGCTGCTGTGGAAGCGCTGCTGGAAGGTTGATTGATACAGGCTGGGCAAAGCCCGCCGATATTCATCCTGAAAAATACATTCCGGCTGGATGGCTGCACCCTATGATGTCATATTTCGCGCCAAGCATCCCGGCAACACTCCTGCAACCTGCGGGCCCTGTTTGACCGTTTGCTTTCTCTTGATTATTTCATCCCGTATTTCCCGGAATTGCTCGCGGATTTCATGCTCGATGAAAGTTTTCCCTATGATGGGAGGAACCCATGTTCCCGGAATCGAATCCGTGTGGTAGATGATGCGCGTCTGCGCCCCTTCGTCGATCAATTGCGTTAAACCTTCCATCTTGCGCATGTTGCCGCTGATCATGTGCGACTCGATTTTATCGAATGGATCCAGCCGCATTTCCCGCATCGACTCAAATGGAAAACTGATCGGACCATACTTTGCGGAACCACGCTGAAAAATCCTGATGATGTCTGCCGAGGTGCTCAGCACCCTGCTTTCCTTCAGGTTGGAGATGAAACCGGCCATGTGGTCAAAGTCGGTCAGCACTGCCCATACCTGCTGCCGCGTAGCCGGGATAACAAGGCTGAGGTCGACAATCACATTCTCTCCAACCACTTGCACCTTGACTTCAATAGCCTCTTCCCGCTGCGGTTCCGCATATGCAGCAGCCATGAGTAACGCCGGCCACATGAACAGCAAAAGAAATATTTTTTTCATTGACGTGCGGGTTGGCGCGGCATCAATGCGAAAGAGTCAGGCAGGTTTCCTGAGCGCAATCATCACAGCCCACGCACCGAGCAGCACATACCAGATCAGCGACCACTCGGGAATACCCAATGTGAGGAAAGTCCAGCCCTTGGCGGCGCATTCTCCGGAACCATGCATGAGTTCCTGCAACACCTCGGACATGGGAAAATTCTCCAGCATGTAGTTCAGCCCCGGTCCGCAGGCAGGCGCTTCATCCTTCGGCAGGTGCTGTATCCAGATGTGGCGGCCGGCAACCCCTGCCCCGCACAACGCAAACAGTGTTATCAACGCGGCATACACTCTTGCGCCGGTGCGCTTGGGATTGTGCAACGCGGCGATGGCGAACGGTACCAGCATGGCGATGAAGATGAAGCGCTGCACCATGCACAGCGGGCAAGGGTCTTGATGCAGCATGTGCTGCAAATAGAGCGCGGCGCCGAACAGCCCGGCGATAACCAATGCACCGGCCAGGTACAACCAGCGGTTGGCAATGTTTACGCAGCACTGCTGCATCAGCCCACCTCGTCTATCCACGCCATCTGGATGGCTTCGAGCACTTTTTCGCCGCCATGATTATGGTCGTCGTCGAAGTCCTCGAGCTCCACCACCCAGTTATGCAGGTCGGTGAAACGTACCGTGAGCGGATCAATTTCGGGGTGCGCCTCGGCCAGTTCGATGGCGATCTGGCGAACATCAGTCCATTTCATTTGGATGCCTCCTTCACCATGTTGATTGAATATTTGGGTATCTCGATAACCAGATCCTTGTCGCCCACCAGCGCCTGGCAACTCAGGCGCGAATTCGGCTCCAGCCCCCATGCCTTGTCCAGCATATCTTCTTCGTTTTCCTCAGCGGGAGCCAGCGAATCAAAGCCCTCACGCACAATGACATGGCAGGTGGTGCAGGCACAGGCCTTTTCGCATGCATGATCGATTTCGATGTCGTGTTCCAACAGGGCGTCACAGATGGAAATGCCCGGCGCGACATCAAATACTTTACCCTTGTAGCAAAGCAGTGCATTAGGCAATACAGTTATCTGCGGCAAATTCAAATCTCCAGATCGGTCAGTTTCCGCCCGCCCAGTGCGCGCGACACGCTCTTGTCCATCCGCGCCTGCGCAAATGCCGTGGTGGCATCGTTCAGCCGGGTGATGGCGCGCTTGATGGCGTGATGGTCGTCAGTTTGCAGCAGCGCGCGCAATTCGTCCATACTGCCGCGAATGCGCGTCTGCTCTGTCTCGTCGAGCAACTCCGTGCCATCCTGTTCCAGCGCATTCTGCACGGCCTCCAGCAATTGCCTCGCCTCCACCTGGTGCTCGCGCAGGGTGCGTAACTGCATGTCATCCTGCGCGTACTGACTGGAATCCTGCAACATGCGCGTGATTTCCGTGTCGGACAAACCATAGGAAGGCTTTACGGTAATGGCCGCTTCCACCCCGCTGCCCAATTCGCGCGCGGACACGTTCAGCAATCCGTCCGCATCCACCTGGAAGGTGATGCGGATGCGCGCCGCCCCCGCCACCATGGGCGGGATGCCGCGCAATTCAAACTTGGCCAGCGAACGGCAGTCGCTCACCAGTTCGCGCTCGCCCTGCACCACATGGATGCTCATCGCAGTCTGGCCGTCCCTGAAAGTGGTGAAATCCTGCGCGCGCGCGGTGGGAATGGTGCTATTGCGCGGGATGATTTTTTCGGAGAGTCCGCCCATGGTTTCGATGCCCAGCGAGAGCGGAATCACATCGAGCAGAAGCCAATCATCGCCTCCCCGGTTTCCCGCCAGTACGTTGGCCTGTATCGCCGCACCCAGCGCCACAACCTTGTCCGGGTCGAGATTGGTCAGCGGCGCCTGCCCGAAAAATTCCGCCACGGCGCGCTGCACCTGCGGCATGC
This sequence comes from Nitrosomonadales bacterium, assembly GCA_023259015.1. Lineage (GTDB taxonomy): Bacteria > Pseudomonadota > Gammaproteobacteria > Burkholderiales > Gallionellaceae > CAITJF01. The sequence continues at coordinate 19,022 of JAHFRC010000016.1, forward strand.
GCGTCGCGCCGCCCACCATCACCACGCCCTTGATGTCTTCCACTTTCAGCCCGGCATCGCGCAAGGCGCGGCGCATCGGTTGCAGGGTGCGCGCCACCAGGTTCTGGCTCATGTCGTGAAAATCCTGTCTGGCCAGCACCGTATCTATCGCCTCGCCGCTTTGCAGAATGGCGGTCACGCGCGTCTCGGCATGCTCGGTAAGTTCTTCCTTGGCCGCGCGCGCGCGCGTCAGCAGCAGCCGCGTGTCCGATGCCCCCAGTGCGGAGAGGCCGTTCTTTTCCAGCAGCCAACAGTAGATACGATGGTCGAAGTCGTCGCCACCCAGCGCCGAATTGCCGTTGGCGGCAAGCACCTCGAATACACCCCTGGACAGCTTGAGTATGGAAATATCGAACGTGCCGCCGCCCAGGTCATACACCGCATACAACCCCTCGGCAGCATTATCCAGCCCGTATGCAATGGCTGCGGCAGTGGGCTCGTTGAGCAAGCGCAGCACGTTCAGCCCCGCCAGCTTGGCCGCATCCTTGGTAGCCTGGCGCTGGGCGTCGTCGAAATAGGCCGGCACGGTGATCACGGCGCCTGTCAGGCTGCCGCCCAATGCTGCCTCGGCGCGGGCGCGCAATACCTTGAGTATTTCCGCCGAAACTTCGACCGGGCTTTTCACCCCGGCGACGGTGCGCAACTGCACCATGCCGGGCGCATCCACGAAACGGTAAGGCAAGCCATTGACACCGCCGATATCGGACAGCCCGCGCCCCATGAAGCGCTTGACCGAGATGATGGTGTTAGCCGGATCTTCGCTCTGCACCGTTTGCGCGGCCTCGCCCACCCGCGTACTGCCATCCGCAAGATAGCGCACCACCGACGGCAGCAACGCGCGGCCATTTTCATCGTTCAGCACCACGCTGATGCCATTGCGCACCGTCGCCACCAGCGAGTTGGTGGTGCCAAGGTCTATGCCCACCGCCAGCCGATGCTCATGCGGGGCGGGGCTCAAACCGGGTTCGGAAATTTGTAGTAGGGCCATACTTAGTCGGTGTCTATCGCATCAAGGGCGGAAGCAATTTCTTGCGCCAGTTTTTCCATAAACCTGAGTTTGCGCACGTCCCCCGCTGCCTCCACATAGTCCCGGCTGTCATCAATCCTGGCCGCAAGCTGCGTCTCAAGGCCATACATATCATGCTGCAGGCGCGCCTCCAGTTTATCCAGCCCGGCGGCATCGCGCGCCTGCCTGGCTTCTTCAATGGCTTCGCGCCACTCCATCTGCTCCATCAAAAATTCCGCAGGCATCGCGGTATTGTTCTCGTCCTGGATATCGATGCCGCGCAGTGAAAGCAGGTAGCGCGCGCGCATGGCCGGATTGCTCAAGGTCTGGTAAGCCTCATTCACGCGCGTTGCCCATTGCATGGATACACGGCGTTCTGCCTCGGAAAGGTGGGAGAATTTATCCGGGTGAACCTGCTCCTGCAGCGCATGGTAATGCTGCTCCAGCAGTGCGTTATCGAGCCTGAAATTTTGCGGCAGGCCCAACAACTGGAAGAAGTCCTGCTGGAAATCGGGGGCTGACATTGAATGATTCTGAAAACGTTACGAGCGATGGCAGAACAAGGCGCGCGAAGGCGAGGGTGTAGCCGCCCTGACACGGTGTAGCGTAGCTTCCCGGTGCGGGAAGGGCGGCCTGCATCTGCTCCCGCAATCTGCTGGCTCCGCCAGTAACGTGTCGCAGATGCGAGTTACAAACAAGTAAATGGGCATCCCTAGATTTCAAGCAACGCAGTTATGCCGAGCGCATAACCAATGACTTGGCTGTCGTTTTTTGGCAGCCTAGTCAGATGGCTAGTTGTTCCATCAGTAGTTTTCATACACTGAAACTTTCGCCGCAGCCGCACTCGTTCTTGACATTGGGGTTGTTAAATTTGAAGCCCTCGTTCAAGCCCTCGCGCGTGTAATCCAATATCATGCCGTCAACATAGGGCAAGCTCTTCGAATCAACCAGAACCGTAACACCACAGCTTACAAACTGGATGTCATCGCCGCCCGCCTCATCGGCATACTCCAGTTTGTATGACATGCCCGAGCAACCGCTGGTGCGCACGCCGACGCGCAGGCCGATCCCCTTGCCGCGTTTAGCCAGGAAATTCCGCACATGCTTCGCCGCATTTTCAGTCAACGTAATAGCCATCTCCTATCCTTTGCAACTTTCCTTGCAGGCCGGCGCTTCCACCACCGTACCGTGCTTGCTCTTGTAGTCATTCACCGCCGCCTTGATGGCGTCTTCCGCCAGGATCGAGCAGTGAATCTTTACCGGCGGCAGCGCCAGTTCCTCGGCGATCTGGCTGTTCTTGATCTGCAACGCCTCATCCACCGTCTTGCCCTTGACCCACTCAGTCACCAAAGAACTCGACGCGATGGCCGAACCGCAGCCGTAGGTCTTGAACTTGGCATCCTCGATGACGCCATCCTTGCCCACCCTGATTTGCAGCTTCATCACGTCGCCGCAGGCCGGGGCGCCCACCATACCGGTGCCCACCTGCGCGTCACCCTTGTCCATCGAACCGACGTTGCGCGGGTGTTCATAGTGATCCAAAACTTTTTCACTGTAAGACATTTTAGTTCGCTCCTTTGTCGCTGTTAGTCGTCAGATATTTGTCGCTAGTTAAAACCGGGGTCAACTAACGACTGCCGACTAACGTCTACCAACTGTTTTTCTAATGTGCCGCCCACTGCACGTCATTCAAATTCACCCCATCCCTGTACATCTCCCACAGCGGAGAAAGCTCGCGCAGCTTGCCTATCTTGTTTCGCAGCAGCTCCACCGCGTAGTCCACTTCTTCCTGCGTGGTGAAGCGCCCCAGGGAAAAACGGATGGAGCTATGCGCCAGTTCATCGTTGCGCCCCAAGGCGCGCAGTACATAAGACGGTTCCAGGCTCGCCGAGGTGCAGGCGGAGCCGCTGGATACCGCGATATCCTTCACCGCCATCATCAGCGACTCGCCTTCCACAAAATTGAAACTGACATTCAGGTTGTGCGGCACGCGCTGTTCGAGATCGCCATTCAGATGCACTTCCTCCATGCTCGACAGTCCTTGCCACAAGCGGTTACGCAACATGCGGATGCGCTCGCACTCCGCCCCCATTTCCTCCTGCGCGATGCGGAACGCCTCGCCCATGCCGACGATCTGGTGCGTGGGCAAGGTGCCGGAGCGTATGCCGCGCTCGTGCCCGCCGCCGTGCATCTGCGCCTCAATGCGCACGCGCGGCTTGCGCCGCACATACAGCGCGCCGATGCCTTTCGGGCCGTAGGTCTTGTGCGCGGAAAACGACATCATGTCGACTTTCAGCTTTTGCAGGTCTATCGCCACCTTGCCGGTCGCTTGCGCCGCATCGACATGGAACAGGATACCCTTGTCGCGGCAGACTTCGCCTATCGCGGCGATATCCTGAATCACGCCGATTTCGTTGTTTACCAGCATCACCGAAACGAGGGTGGTATCTGGACGCAATGCCGCCTTGAACTTTTCCAGGTCAAGCAAACCGTTCGCTTCGGGCGCCAGATAGGTGGCGGAAAATCCCTGCCGCTCCAGTTCGCGCACGGTATCGAGCACGGCCTTGTGCTCGGTCATCATGGTGATGATGTGCTTGCCCTTGCCCGAATAAAAATGCGCCGCGCCCTTCAGCGCAAGGTTGTTGGATTCGGTCGCACCCGAAGTCCACACGATCTCCTTGGGGTCGGCGTTCACCAGCGCCGCCACCTGAGATCGCGCGCGCTCCACCGCCTCGTCCGCCACCCAGCCAAAGGAATGGGAGCGGCTCGCCGGGTTGCCGAATTTCTCGGTCAGGTAAGGGATCATCGCCTCGGCCACGCGCGGGTCAACCGGTGTGGTGGCGGAATAATCCAGATAAATGGGAAGGTGCAAGCTCATTGTTTATCGCCCGTTTTATATGCGCCCGATCAAGCCGGAGCCGGCTCCGTCCTGGGTATACGTTTGCTGATGGCCACCGGCACAACTTCTGCCCTGTTCTTTGCCTTGCCCTGATTATTCACCAGTTGCTGCAAGTTCACGTCCGCCAGATAACGGTATAAAGCATCGTTCAGCCCCATCCATAAATCGTGGGTGATGCACTGCTGGTCGTCATGGCAATCGCCCTTGCCGCCGCATTTGGTGTTATCCACCGGCTCGTCCACCGCCACGATGATGTCGGCGATCGAAATATTTGCGCCCGGCCGCGCCAGGCGATAACCACCCCCCGGCCCACGCACGCTCGCCACAAGCTTATGCCTGCGCAGCTTGCCGAACAACTGCTCGAGATAAGACAGCGAAATCTTTTGCCGCTCGCTGATGCTGGCCAGCGTGACCGGGTCTTGTCCGCCGCAAATCGCCAAGTCAACCATCGCCGTAACGGCGAAACGTCCTTTTGTCGTGAGTCGCATTATTTCCTCTCCAAATTCAATCCGTGGAAATCAGGCTAATAAATCCATGGCCAAACAAACCTATGGGAAGGAAAATACAATACCCGAACGTTTTAGTCAACTATTTTATTCAGGTAATTGGGATCGAATTTGTCGGCAGTGGCGCGCTCTTCTTCGACGTTTACGCCCATTTTTTCCAGTTGCTCGAGAATGCGTTCGATGCGCTGGTCGACTACCATGCTGTGCCCGAGCAAGCCGTGAATGGCCTTGGACAGGGGATCGTTCTGGTCATTGCCGATGCCATAGGCGTTGAAACCACCGGCCTTTTTGGCTTCATCCAAAATGCGCGCCGGAATGCCTGCCGCCGTCGCCCCCGGCGGGACATCTTTCACCACCACGGCATTGGAGCCGATCTTGGCGCCGTCGCCGATGCTGATCGGCCCGAGAATTTTCGCCCCGGCGCCCACCACCACGCCATTACCCAGCGTGGGATGGCGCTTGCCTTCCTTCCACGAGGTGCCGCCCAGGGTCACGCCGTGATACAGCGTCACATCGTCGCCGATCTCGGCGGTCTCGCCGATCACCACTCCCATGCCATGGTCGATGAAGAAACGCCGCCCGATGACCGCCCCCGGATGAATCTCAATGCCAGTGAACCAGCGCGCAAAGTGCGAGAGGAAACGTGCCAACCATTTGAGGTTGGCACGCCACAGGCCGTGCGCCATGCGATGAAATATGCGCGCGTGCAAACCGGGGTAGCAGGTCACCACCTCGAATACGTTGCGCGCCGCCGGATCGCGCGCGAATACGCTGCCTATGTCTTCCTTAATATTCTTGAACATGCTTCACCCGCTATTCCTTGCTGTTCTTCCCACCATTTTTATCCAGCCGCGCATTGTACTCGGTTGTGGCGGTCAGGATACCGCGCAGGATATTGATTTCTTCCTGCTCCAACCGTGCGCGCGCATACAGGCGGCGCAATTTCTGCATCAACTTGTTCGGATGCCTGGTGTTGAAAAACCCGATCTGCGCCAACACGTCTTCGAGGTGAACAAAGAATCTTTCCATCTCTTCATGCCTGGCCGGCTCCACCTCGACTTGGCGCAAATTCAGCCCCGCATACTGCATCGCAACGCCCAGTTCGTAACACGCCACCTGCACCGCCGCCGCCAGGTTAAGCGAGCTGAATTGCGGGTTGGCCGGAATGCGCACCAGCACATGGCTCTTGCCCATTTCCTCGTTGGTCAGGCCGGCCATTTCGGTGCCAAACAGCAGCGCCACCTGCCCCTGTGCGGCATGTTGCGCCAGCAGCGGCATCGCCTCGCGCGGCGCCAGCACCTCGTGCGAAATATCGCGCAGCCGCGCCGTCATCGCCGCCACGAACACCGTGCCGCGCAAGGCTTCGTCTATCGAACCGCACACTACCGCGTTGTACAGCACATCATCCGCCCCTGCGGACATGGTATTGGCCTGCGGGTCGGGAAAGTGGCGCGGGTTGACCAGATACAGCGACTCCAGCCCCATGGTCTTCATCGCGCGCGCCGCCGCGCCGATATTGCCCGGATGAGTGGTGTGGCTGAGCACCACACGCACATTATTCATAAAATCTGGTTTATCCAAGACACCTATCCACAAGTCTTACCCATCCGGATTCCACTTCGCTTCATCCGGCCTGTAGGTTTATTCATGCGGTGTTAGAGTAAGCATGGAAAGCCAACAGGGTGAAATCCCGCCAGCGGCTCACTTACCTCCACCCTGTTGCCGATTGATAAACGCCTGCAACCAATGCCGGGGTTTTCTGGTTCTTCGGGTTGCCCAGCCATGTCCAGATTATTTTGGATCCCATCCCGCTTGCCCCATCACTGCCTCACGGAGCCTCGACGATTGCATTGTTCAAGCCCGCGCCTAGCAGGGTTCCGAACCGGGGCGTTTGTGCTGTTTGGTAAGGCTCGAATGGTATGATGGTTTGTTCGATGTATCAAGCAAAGAAAATTGCATGGATGAATATGGAAAATTTCCGGGCTGCCTTGTTCCAGCCAGCTAAAATATGGCTTGATTCACTATGCTTAAACCAAGTGTCGCGTGAACCCGGTAAAATCAGCTTTTATAATTCCCTTCACTGGCATGACAAACCCGGAATCGAGCATGAACGACGTTATTCAACCCATACACTTTGACCGCCACTCCACCAACTTCAACCGCCTGCGCGGGCGGCTGGAGCATCTGGCCGGCAAGGCCATCGCCGATTTCAACATGATCGAGGAAGGCGACACCGTCATGGTGTGCCTCTCTGGCGGCAAGGATTCCTACACGCTGCTGGAAATCCTGCGCGCCCTGCAAAAGCGCGCGCCGATTGATTTCCGCATCGTTGCCATGAACCTGGATCAGAAGCAGCCGGGCTTTCCCGAGCACATCCTGCCGGAATATTTCAAGTCTATCGGCGTGGAATACCGCATCGAGGCGCAGGACACCTATTCCATCGTCAAGGAAAAAATCCCCGAGGGCAAAACCACCTGCTCCTTGTGCTCGCGGCTGCGGCGCGGCATCATTTACCGCGTGGCGCATGAGTTGGGCGCGAACAAAATTGCGCTCGGCCACCACCGCGATGACATGATCGAGACGCTGTTCCTGAACATGTTCTTCGGCGGCAAGCTCAAGGCCATGCCGCCCAAGCTGGTCACCGACAAGGGCGACCACATCGTGATCCGCCCGCTCGCCTATTGCGCCGAGAAAGATATCGCGCGTTTTGCGCGCGGCATGGAATTCCCCATCATCCCGTGCAACCTGTGCGGCTCGCAGGACAACATGCAGCGCAAGAACATCAAGGAAATGTTAACGGCCTGGGAGCAACAGTACCCCGGCCGCAGCCAGACCATCTTTACCGCGATGCAGAATGTCGCGCCATCGCACCTGCTGGATGGCAGCCTGTTCGACTTCAGGAACATCAAGCTGGGCGACGTGGTAGCGGAAGGCGATGTGGCGTTTGATGAGTAAGACGTAACCATCCGTTGCGGTGATGGATTATTTTCATCCGCTCGCCAACCTGGGGGTACAATCGGGCTTGCTAGTAACGAGTTATCAGGCCAAAGGAGTCCATCCGCTTGGAACAGATTACACAGCACACGCAACCGGGGGACGAGCCGATCGGCGCCATCGAGGAGGTGCATGGCCCGGTGGTGGATATTGTCTGTGCCCGCCTGCCGCCGCTGCACCAAGCCTTATCCTGCGCGTTCGACCACGAACGCTATACCTTCGAGGTTTACCGCCATCTCGATGAACACCGCGTACGCGCGATTGCCTTGCATCCCACCGGCGGGCTCAAGCGCGGGCTGCCGGTATTCGACAGCGGCGGGCCGTTGCGCATCCCGGTCACGCCGCATTGCCTGAACCGTTTGCTCGATGTGTTCGGCGCGCCGCTCGACGGCGGGCCACCGCTTTCGCCCAGGGAAATGCGCAACATCATCGCGCGCCCGGCAACGCTGGCGGAAACCATTCCCGCCGCAGGTATCCTCGAATCCGGCATCAAGGTGATCGACCTGCTGTGCCCGTTCGTCAAGGGCGGCAAGACCGGCCTGTTCGGCGGCGCGGGGGTGGGCAAGACGGTGCTGATCATGGAATTCATGCACGCCATCGTCAGCCTGCACCAGGGCGTGTCGGTGTTTGCCGGCGTGGGCGAGCGCATCCGCGAAGGCCACGAACTGTGGCACGAGATGCAGGATGCCGGGGTGATGCCGCACACGCTGATGGTGTTCGGCCAGATGGACGAATCGCCCGGCGTGCGCTTCCGCGTCGGCCTGTCCGCCGTGGCTTACGCGGAATACCTGCGCGACACGCTGGGCAAGGAAGTGTTGCTGCTGATGGACAACGTATTCCGCTTCGTGCAAGCGGGCAGTGAAATCTCCGGCCTGCTCGGGCGCATGCCGGCCACGGTCGGCTACCAGCCGACGCTGATGAGCGAAGTGGCGGAATTGCAGGAGCGCATCATTTCCACGCGCAGCGGCGACATCACTGCGGTGCAGGCGGTGTATGTGCCGGCGGACGACATGACCGACCCGGCGGTGAGCACCATCCTGTCGCACCTCGACACCATGGTGATCCTGTCGCGCAGCCAGGCCGCGAAGGGAATTTATCCGGCGGTCGACCCGCTGCTGTCATCGAGCAAGATGATGGACCGCAGCTTCCTCGGCGACCGCCATTACAGCATCGCCGAAGGGGTGCGCGAACACCTCGCGCGCTACAAGGAGCTGGAGGACATCATCGCCATGCTGGGGCTGGAGGCGCTGTCGGAAAAAGACCAGCGCATCGTGCTGCGCGCGCGCAAGCTGCAACGCTACTTATCCCAGCCATTCCATGTGGTGACATCGCATACCGGGATCAAGGGCGTGTCGGTGCCGCTGGAGCAGACGCTTTTCGATTGCGAAGCCTTCCTGCGCGGCGACTACGATGCCTTTACCGAAGAGCAGTGCTACATGCGCGGCAGTATGCAGGAGAAGATCAACGTATGACACTTAAAATCGCAGCTATACCACAAAGAACACGAAGGCCGCGAAGAAGAACAATTCGCTCTTCTGCCAGAAGCAGAATTTTGTGTCAACTCATGAATGATCTTCGTGCTCTTCGTGTCCTTCGTGGTGAAATGGGCTTTTCAAAATGAAAACCTTTACCATGCACGTGCAGAGCGCGACGCAGTACGAGCGCATCGAAGGCGTGACCAGCTTTGTCGGAGAGGATGAGTCCGGCAGTTTCGGCATCCGCGCCCGCCACGAGCGCATGACCACCGCGCTGAGCTACGGCCTGGCGCGCTACCAGTTGCAGCCGGGCATCTGGCGCTACCTTGCGTTTCCCGGGGGTATTCTTTATTTCATAAACAATGAGCTTTACCTCAGCACGCGGCGCTTTCTGCACGATGCGGACTACGAACGCATCAGCGCCTGGTTGCTTGAGCAATTGCTCAAGGAAGAGGAAGATTTGCGTGCGATCAAGGAAAGCCTGCTTCGCCTTGAGCAGGAGATGTTCCGGCGTTTGTGGCAGATGGGGCGGCGCGGGGCTGCGGCATGAACGACGAACAGTTGCGCAAGTCGGTGGAAAAACAGGTGAAGCGCATGAGGCGTGCGGACAGGGAACGTTCCTCACTGCTGGCGCAATCGGTATACTTGGGTACGCTGACACTGATATTCGTGCTGCCGGTGATTATTGGCGCCTATCTCGGCAACTGGCTGGACAACATGGCGCAAGGTTATTCGATGTACTGGACGCTGGGGTTGATCTTCCTTGGCTTGATCATCGGGATGATTAACGTTTACATGTTCATTCGGGAGCGTAACTGATGGAAGATGCAATGGTGCTGTTTCGGCTGGGGCCGTTGGCAATCACTTCCATCGTGGTGACGACGTGGGGAGTCATGCTGGTGCTGGGCGTATTCAGCTGGCTTGCCACGCGCAACCTCGCGCTTGATCCGGGGCCGTTGCAGACGGCGCTGGAAGGCATAGTGTCCGCGATCGAGGAATCGATAAGTAACGTGTTGCCGGACCAGGCACAACGCTTGCTGCCGTTCATCGGCACGTTGTGGATATACATCCTGTTCGCGAATCTGGTGGGAATTGTTCCTCACTTGCATGCCCCCACGGGCAACCTGTCGGTGACATCGGGCCTCGCGCTGCTGGTGTTTCTGTCGGTGCACTGGTTCGGTGTGCGCAGTGAGGGCTTGCGCAGTTACTTCAAACATTACCTCAGCCCCAGCCCGTTGCTGTTGCCGTTCCATTTGCTCAGCGAGGTGACGCGCACCGTTGCCCTTGCAGTGCGCCTGTTCGGCAACATCATGAGCCTGGAGATGGCGGCGCTGCTGGTGTTGCTGGTGGCAGGGCTGCTGGTGCCGGTGCCGTTATTGATGCTGCATATTGCCGAGGCCATGGTGCAAGCCTACATTTTTGGCATGCTGGCGCTGATCTACGTGGCGGGCGCCATGCAGTCGCAACAAAATCTTGACCGGAACGAAGAAGGGGGTGAAGCATGAATGACATGACATGGTTTACGATTTTTTCCACCGTGGGGGCGGCTCTCGCCATCGCCATTGGTGTGCTGGGTCCGGCCCTTGCGATGGGGAAAGTCATCAGCCAGGCGCTGGATGCGCTGGCGCGGCAACCGGAAGCGGAAAAATCTATCATGCGCACGATGTTCATCGGCGTTGCCATGATCGAGTCGCTGGCGATTTACGTATTGGTGATTGTACTGATCGTCCTGTTCCGCAACCCGTTGCTGCAATATCTCCTGAAGTAAGCGCAGGCGAATATCGTGGCTTTCGACTGGTCTACCTTTACTCTCGAAATAATCAACTTCCTGATCCTGGTCTGGATCCTGAAGCGTTTTTTATATCACCCCATCCTTAGAGTTGTCGCCAGGCGCCGTGTGGGCCTTGAAAAGGTAATGGCCGACGCCAAGCGCATCGAGACCGAGGCGGGCGCGCTCAAACAGCAGCACGAGCGCGAACTGGCACAGTGGAAGGAGGAAAAGGAAGCGGCAACGGCGCGGCTGCGCGAGGAGTTGGCGGCAGAGCGCACGCGCCTGATGGCCGAACTGGAAGCTTCCGTTGCCGAAGAGCGTGAACGGCGGCGTGTGCTGGACGAGCGGCGCCAGTCTGATTTTAAACGCGCCGTCGAGGAACAGGGTATCGCACAGGGTGCGGCGTTTTCCGCCAGGTTGCTCAACCGCGTGGCAACGCCGGAACTGGAAGCGCGCTTGTATGCGCTGCTACTGGAAGACTTGCGCGGCTTGCGCGCGGAAAGCAGGCGCGCCGTCGCGGATGCCGCCGCCGCACCCGGATTGCAGCTCAAGGTGCAAAGCGCATTTGCGCTCGACGCAGCCAGGCGCACCGAGCTCGCGCAGGCGCTGGCGGAAGTGGCAGGCAAGGTGCTGCCCATAGCATACGACGAAAACCCGGAGCTGATAGCAGGGTTTCTGGTGAGCATCGGACCGTGGATATTGCATGCCAACCTGCGCGACGAACTGAAATTTTTCAGCGGCGCATTGCGTCATGCCGGACAAGGGCCAGTCGACTGACAATCATTCACCACGAAGGGCACGAAGAACACGAAGATGGAATTTGATACGCTTTCCAAACAAGTAATCGGGTTTGCGATCGAAGTGCATCGTGAGCTTGGGCCTGGGTTGCTGGAATCAACCTATGAAAAATGCCTGGCTCACGAATTGAAACTACATGGCATAGAGTGTGTAACTCAACAGAGCTTGTCGGTTGCATACAAAGGACTCAGTATGGACTGCGGTTATCGAGTGGATATGCTGGTGGAAGGGAAGCTGATTGTTGAACTGAAGAGTGTTGATTCTCTTCAACGGATTCATGAAGCACAGTTGTTGACCTATATGAAACTTGCAAATATCAGAACTGGGTTGCTTATCAATTTCAATACCGGGTTGTTGAAAAATGACATTAAACGCTTCGTGCTGTAACGCTCGATTCTTCGCGATCTTCGTGACCTTCGTGGTAAATGGTTGTGTTGTCCGCTGATTCGCCGCTCGCCGCGCAAGCCGATTGGCTTACGCGTTACCGTTACGGCCTGCGCTTGTCGGAGCAAGGCACCGTGGTGTCGGTCGGGGACGGCATTGCCTGGATCAACGGGCTGCCCTCGGCGAGCATGGATGAAATCATGCAGATGGAAGACGGCAGCAGTGCGCTGGTGTTCCATCTCGCGCGCAACCAGATGGGTGCGATTCTGCTGCACCAGACCGAGCGGCTGACCGCAGGCACACCGGCCTTCCTCACCGGCAGGCGCCTGAATATCACCGTCGGCGACAGCCTGCTGGGAAGGGTAATCGATCCGCTCGGCGCGCCGCTCGACGGCGGCGGGGTTCCTGATTCCGGGGTGCGCCGCCCGCTCGATGTGCGTTCGCCGCCGATTATCTCACGCGATTTCGTGGAACAACCGATGTACACCGGCAGCAAGATCGTCGACACGCTGATTCCCGTCGGCAAGGGGCAGCGGCAACTGATCATCGGCGACAACGGCACCGGCAAGAGCGCGCTCGCCATCGATGCGGTGATCAACCAGCGCGGCAAGAACGTTTATTGCGTGTATGTGCTGATCGGCCAGAAACGCTCCACCGTGGTGAACACCGTTGAAACCCTGCGCCGCGCCGGTGCGCTGGACTACACCACGCTGGTGGTGGCGGAAGCCACTGCCATGCCCGGCCTGAAATATCTCGCGCCCTTCGCCGGCTGCACCGTGGCCGATGCGTGGACCTGGCAGGGGCGGGACACACTGGTCATTTACGACGACCTCACCACCCACGCGCGCAGCTACCGCGAGCTTTCGCTGCTGTTGCGCCGCCCGCCGGGGCGCGAGGCTTATCCCGGAGATATTTTCTATCTGCATGCGCGCCTGCTGGAGCGCTCCACCCGCCTGGCGGCGAAACATGGCGGCGGCAGCATGACCGCGCTGCCCATCATCGAAACCGAGCAGGGTGAAATTGCGTCGTATATTCCCACCAACCTGATCTCGATCACCGACGGCCAGATTTACCTGGATCACGACTTGTTTGCGCGCGGCTTCCTGCCGGCAATTGACGTCACCCGCTCGGTATCGCGCATCGGCGGCAATGCACAGCACCCCAACATCAAAACAGAAGCGGGGCGGATGAAGCTGGACTATTTGCAGTTTCTCGAACTGGAAGTATTCACCCGCTTCGGCTCAAAGCTGGAAGCCAGCATGGAAGCGCGCATCCGGCGCGGCCAGTTGCTGCGCGAAATGCTCAAGCAGGACTCACTCACACCGCTGTCTATCGAGTTTCAGATGGCGTGGATGGTGGCTTACAACGAGGGATTATTCGACAACGTCGATATGAAACAGGTAAAGCAGCGCATGGCATTGCTGCAACGGCAGGTCGAGCATGCACGGGTCAGCATAGACGAGGGGCGCGACCAGTGGAAAAGCCTGGTGCATGCCTGGTTGAGCGAGGCGCAAGTTTCAGGAGTTGTTTAAATGAGCCTGTATTTCCTATTTGAACCACGAAGAACACGAAGGCCACGAAGTAGAACAATAGCTTATTTGCACAATGTGGCTCACTTCGCTGGTGATAACCTTCCTTCAGGCATGTGCATGAGAAATCTTTGTGATCTTCGTGTCCTTCGTGGTGAAATGAGTTTTTTAGAATGAGCAAACGGCGCGAGGTGCAAAACCGCCTGTCCATGCTGGGCGAAATCGACGGCATCATGGTCGCGATGAAAAACCTGGCCTTGCTTGAAGCGCGCAAACTCGAGACTTTCCTTGCCACGCAACGCCGCGCCGTAAGCGGCATCGAAACGGCCGCGCAGGACTTCCTGAATTTTTATCCGCAGGCATCGGCGCGCACGGACGGCATGCAGCAACTGCTGCTGGTGATCGGCTCCGAACGCGGTTTCTGCGGCGACTTCAATGAAACGCTGCTGACCCCGATTGCCCTCGCCGCACAGCAGGAGGGCACGCTGCTGGTCGCGGTGGGGCGCAGGCTGGGGGCAAAACTGCAAGACGACAAACGCATCGCCGCCTTCGTCGAAGGCCCCAGTGTGGCGGATGAAGTGCCGCCTGCACTGATGCGTCTGGCCAAGGTGCTGGGCGAACTGCAGCAACGCCCGGAAGCGGCGTGGCGCTTGAGCGCGCTGTACCACGACGATGAAAGCGGCGAGCCACGAATACGCCAGCTGCTGCCGCTCGCTACACCGACCGGAAAGTCAGCCCATTCCCACGCGCCCTTGCTTAATCTGGAGCCGGCACGGTTTCTGTCGCAGCTTACCAGCCAGTATTTTTACGCCGCGTTGCATGAAATTTTTTATGCTTCGCTGATGGCGGAAAACCGCAAGCGGCTGGAGCACATGGAAAACGCCATCCGCCGCCTGGAAAAAGATGAAGCCAAACTGCGGCTGCGCTACAACGCGCTACGCCAGGAGGAAATCATCGAAGAAATCGAAATTATCATGCTCAGCGCCGAAGCGTTGTCAGGCAAGGAAAATTCTGACGGGAGCAGGCACGATGCGGTTTTGCAGGATGATGCAAAGCGCAGCATGCCCAACCTACGCCTTTCAACCTGAAAAACTCACTTCACCACGAAGGGCACGAAGATCACGAAGGTTTCTCTGATAGTTGCCAGACATTTGTCCATCACCCTAACGGCCATGGCGAACTGACACCCCTAATGATGAAATTCGCCATGACCGTTTCCCTCTCCCCAACCCTCTCCCGCAAGCGGGAGAGGGAGCGAACGACACGCTTCGCGTATTTCACGCTAAGGATGAGCCGCTTTCATGAAGCAAGCTCTTGTTCTTCTTCGTGCTCTTCGTGGTTAGACTGAAGCTATAAGATTAAGGCGTTGGTTCCAGCGCAATCTTGAAGATCGCCTTGCGCACATTTCCCGTGCTGACCAAGGGCGCATGCGCATCGTCGGGAAAGAAAATGCAGAACGCACCGGGCGGCGTGGCGATCCATGTCGTGGGCGCGTCGTGGAAAAATTGGATGTCCTTCTCCGTGTTGTAATCGCTCACCGGCTCGCAGCAATCCGCCAGCGCCATCCATCCCATCTCGTCCGTGCCTTCCAGCACCAGTTGAATGTCGATATATTTGCGGTGGCATTCCAGTTTCGCATCGGCGCGAGTGCGCCCCGGTACGTTTTCCACGATGACGAAGAGTTGCTTGTCGATGATGGGATAGCGCCCCGGTGCGAGTGAGAGCAGGTCGGTGTTGCGCATGAACTCGAAGGCGCGCGGGAACAGCGGGTACAGGGCGGCGTAACGGTCGGCGTTAGTGAGAGTGGAGAGGATCATGGTGTATTTCAAGTAAACGTGATTGGCGGACTCATTAAGTCGGTGTTTGCGATTTGTTGCTGCCGCGCGCGTGATTGACGAGATATGCCCTGCCGGGGTGAGTTGCTGTCAGCACATAGTCTTGAGAATTACTGCTGTAATTTCTCGAGACATAACTCCTTGCCTCAAGTTCGCCAAGATTGTATTCGGCAAGAATCTTATCATTACCCGATGATGCAATAAGCCCCTTCTGTGCTAGGCCAGTCGCAGAGTTAGCAACTTTCTTAAGCATCTCAACTTGGTTATCATCTAGTTCAGTGCTCGTCTCAGTCGATTTTTGAGACGGTAATTTTGCTTGTTTCTTTGTCCGATTAACCTCTTCCTTTTCACGAGGCTGCAACTCTTTTATCGTTTCCTTTAGTCTTGTGATTTCTGCTGACCGATGCTCCAACTCCTGCTCAAATTCAAGTCTAGCCTTTAATGTTTCGTGGCGTAGCTCACGTGCTTCTTCACGAGTTAGTGGCGTTTCATCATCAATACGCTGCTGAATTTCTTTAAGGTCACGTTGCCGCCTCCGCCAGTATTCGTAAACAAACTTTGCCGGAATCGGATAAATGAATATTAAAGCTAGTGTGGTAAAGAGGGGGTAGAGCGTGCCACGAAGAAAAATAGCCTGATAAGAATTGAAGATGTTGGCGTCTATGAAAGTAAATTTTTCTGCCGCTGGCATTGAGGACAAAAGAACCAGCACGAAACGATAGTTCCATGCAATCCATGAAATGGCAAAAGCCCCGAGCAAAGGGCTAGAGGCTCTTTCATAGAGTTGTGCTTTAACGGTCTTTGCTAAATCATCGAGCATGACATCACCTGTCTGTTTAAGTTACGTCGTCTTCTTTGGTCGAATCTTCGCACAATTCACGACGGTTAACTATTCCCCGTTCGTCCTGAGCTTGTCGAAGGATGTACGGGCGCACCATCCCTGTCGTAACCCTTCGCCAAACGGGATACTTCTGCCCAATCGCCTCGTATCATCGCTTCCTTTTTCTTGCGGCCCCAGCCTTTGATTTGTTGTTCGGCAGCTAAAGCTTCTTCACGGGTTACGCATTCCTGACTGAATACCAACTCAACTGGCAAGCGGCTGGCGGTATAACCACCATATAATCCGTTCTGGTGTTCGCCGATACGTTTTTCGAGATTATCGGTGTGCCCGGTGTAATAGGAGTTGTCGGCGCAGCGCAAGATGTAAACCCAGAAGCTCATAGTTTGTTGCTCCGTTTTCTTTCACCCTTCGACAAGCTCAGGGCGAACGGTGTGGTGGGGACTCAGACGAACGGCATGGTGGGTACTGCCGGTTACAAAAACCTCGCCACCATCCCCTTTGCCAACTCCCCCTGCAACGGTATCTGCACATGATGCCCGCTGCCCGGTGCGACATTGATCGCAGCACCTTCGAGACT
>JAHFRC010000017.1 GCA_023259015.1 Nitrosomonadales bacterium
AAAGTTGCAATGAATATGGCGGTGTGCGTTCGGTCAGTTATATTTTTTTGACTGTGGCGGTGTCATCAATCCAGAACGCGCCACACTCCGCATCGCTGAATTTCTTTGTGCATCGCATCTGGAGCAAGGTCGGCTCCATTGGGCCATGTGATCGCTCCACAATCGAGATAGGCTTTGGAAAAGAAAGCAGGGTCGCGCAATGCTTCGAATACGCCAGCATCCGGCCCGTTAACCAGTGCTGAAATATCGACGATGCCGCTCAGTCCGTCATTGAACGTGACTGCCAATTGCCATTCCGGAAGCACGCTCAATGCGCGCAAGCGCCATGGCGCGGCAGGGATTATTCCAGCGGCTTGATGGGTTTGGGTAATTGCTTCGCTCGACATAAGTTCCAGCCCTCCATTAATTCGGCCCTGTGCTCACTGCGGATGTACATGTGAATAATGATTCCGAAGAACTGGCTGATGGCAGGCATAATTCAATCCGGGTGCATTTCCAATCTTCCCGCTTCCGCAGTGCTGTTTGTAGCGAAGTTATACTGTGATGGCCGCACAAGTGTGATGTACTCTAAACGAGCAAGGAAAAAGTTGCAATGGCTATGGCGGCGCGGAGGCTTTGCCCCGCTTGAGTTCGTGAGTTGCTATGGATATATGCGCAAATGCAAGGTCTGACTTCAAAGCCTTATGTATTTCGATACCCGGAAAGCCACGTGCCCATTTCCATCCAGTCCGGCAGCGGTTTGCTGGTCTCGGTCAATGGGCTGACGGTATGTGCGATATCGGTGCAGCGGTCGCTGCTGCATTGAAGAAACTGCTGAAAAACGGCGGGCAGGCGGCAGGTTATATTTGGCCAGAAACTCACCCGCAACCAAGCCGGATGCAAGAGCTAATCGCTCCAGCCTCTTACTTGTCCACGGATTTGTGCGCACCCCGCCGGATGCGCACCATGCAGTCTAACCCTTTGCCGCCATCAGGCGTTCATACTTGGCTTGCAACTGTTCCTTGCTTTCCACATGATTGGGGTCTTTGGGGATGCAATCCACCGGGCATACTTCCACGCATTGCGGGGTGTCGTAGTGGCCCACGCACTCGGTGCATTTGCTGGGGTCGATGACGTAAATTTCATCGCCTTGCGAAATGGCTTCGTTCGGGCATTCCGGCTCGCATACGTCGCAGTTGATACATTCGTCGGTAATTATCAGTGCCATGGTTTTCTCCTGGTTAAATCAAATTAATTTTTTTGCTGCAATCTTGCCGCCACCAAGGGCGAAACGAATTTGCCGACATCGCCGCCGAAGCGCGCCACCTCGCGCACCATGGTGGCCGAGATGAAGGTATATTGCTCCGCCGGGGTCAGGAACAGCGTTTCCATTTCCGGGTACAGGTTGCGGTTCATCCCCGCCAACTGGAACTCGTATTCAAAATCCGAAACTGCGCGCAGCCCGCGCAACACCACACGTGAATCCTGCGAGCGCACATAATCCATCAGCAAGCCGGAAAATCCTTCCACGCGCACATTGGAAAAACCCGCAAATATTTCGCGTGCCATGCCCACGCGCTCATCTATGGTGAACAGTGTGCCGCTGCGGCTTTCCGCCACTGCCACCACGACTTCCCCAAACAGCCCGGCAGCGCGGCGCACCACATCTTCATGCCCGCGCGTAATGGGATCGAAGGTGCCGGGATAAACGACTCTGATCATTGTTTAAACTTGTGCCCGTTGCAGCAGTTGATAATACACATTGCCCGCTCTTGCGCGTTTCACCACTTCCCATGTTGCTTCCGGCTCGAATGCTGCGCCGGTTTCAACATATACCAGCCCCTCGCCAGCCAGCTTGTCCGCCAGCAACGGCAATGCCCTGGGTAAGTATCCGCTCCGGAACGGCGGATCGAGGAAGATCACGTCGTAGCGTCCGTTTTCCTGCCGCAACGCAAATTCCAACCCATCCCCGCATTCGAGCATTATATTTGAACAGGCCAACTTCCTGCAATTTTCCTGCAAGGCGCGAAACGCCACCCGGTTGTTTTCCACCATCACCACTTCATCCGCTCCACGCGATGCAGCTTCGAATCCCAGCGCGCCGCTGCCGGCAAACAAATCCAGGCAGCGCCTGCCGGTGAGGTCTTGCCCCAGCCAGTTGAACAGGGTCTCGCGCACGCGATCCGGCGTGGGGCGCAAACCTTCCGCGTCGGGGAACTCGATCCAGCGGCGGCGGTATGCGCCACCGATAATTCTTACCCGGTTTATTGCCCGTGCTCCGTTTTTTCTTCCGGCGGTGTCAATTCCGCCCCACCGGAGGTGGGTTGCGGATTGCCTACCTTTGGTGCACCGACGATCACGGTCGCCATCGCATCCGGGTTTATGCGCCGCCTGAATGCTTCATGTATTTGCGCGATCGTGACCTTGTCAACCTTGGCGGTAAAATCGTCAAGGTAAGTCAGGGGCAATCCATAAAACCCGATAACGCTGAGGTATTCCAGTATTTTTCTGTTGCTGTCTATGCGCAATGGGAAGCCGCCGATGATATTTTGCTTTGCGGCTTGCAATTCCTTCGCGGTCGGCCCCTTGGCGATAAATTCGCGCAAGGTGGCGCGCACCAGTTGCAACGCCTCGTCGACCTGCTCCTTCTTGGTTTGCAGCCCGATCTGAAAGGCGCCCGGTTGCCGCGTCGGCATGAAATAGCTGTAAATGTTATAAGCCATGCCGCGTTTTTCCCGGACTTCGTCCATCAGGCGCGATACAAAGCCGCCGCCGCCGAGAATATAGTTGCCCACATAGAGCGGGAAATAATCCGGGTCGTTGCGCGATATGCCGGGAACGCCGATCAGAATATGGCTTTGTGTAGCCGGGTGTGCAATGCGCTGCTCGCTGGCCTCAATCCGCATCGTCACCGGCGGGAGGTTTTTCACATCTACGTCCTGCGGCAATTGTCCGGTGAGCTGTTGCGCAACAGTTTCTGCTTCGGCGCGCGTCAAATCGCCCATGATGGAAACCACGGCGGCTTTGGCGAAATAGTGCGCGCGGTAAAATGCCTCGATGTCGTCACGCTGGATTTTTTCTACGCTGGACACTTCCGGCGACAAGCCATAAGGATGGGCGCCGAACACGGCCTTGCCGAAGGCCTTGCCTGCGATGCTTTCCGGCTTGGTCTCGGCTTCCTTCAGGCTCGCTATCAAGCGCGTTTTTTCGCGTGCCAGTATGTTTTCCGGGAACAGGGGGCGTTGCAGCACGCGCGCCAGGATATCCAATGCCTGCGTGCGCTCAGCCGTGTTGCTCAGGGTGCGCAAAGACATCCCGGAACGGTCCTGGTCGAAACGCCCGCCCATTTCCGCGCCGATGTCGGCCAGCTTGCGTGCAATATCGTCTTCGTTCATGCCTTCGGCGCCGTGGTCGAGCATGCCGTGCGCCAACCCGGCAAGGCCGGCCTTTTCTGCCGTATCGAAACTGCTGCCTGCGGCAAAATCCACCGCCACGTCCAGCATCGGCAAGTCGTGATTTTCCACAAAATACACCTGCGCGCCGCTCGGCGCCTGCCAGTGCTGGATTTTCGGGGTGGCCAGTGCGGCGCCGGAAAAAAATAATGTGGCGCAACTCAATGCAGCGGCAGCAAAAAATTTAGTGCGCATGTCGCCCTCCCATTTTCTTGTTTTTCTGATCGGCGGAAAGCGGCTGTGGATCGAGCGTGGCGACAGTCAGGTTGTCATCCTTCAAGAACTCGCGCGCCACTTCCTGCACCTGCTGCGCCGTCACCGCCTGCAGCTTTTGCAGCATCAGCGGGATGGTTTTGTAGGATAGCCCGATACTTTCCAGTTGCCCGATCTGCATCGCCTGATAAAACAACGAATCGAGCTTGTACACTTCGCTTGCGGTTACCTGCGCCTTGACACGCTTCAACTCGTCTTCGTTCACGCCATCCTGCACAAGCTGCGAAATCTGCGCGCGCAAGCCCGCTTCCAGTTCTGCCACGTTCTTGCCTTCGCTGGGTGTGCCTTCGAGTATGAACATGCCCGGCCCGCGCGAAGTGGAGTCGTAACCCGCACCTACGCTGCTGGCGAGCTGTTGCTCGCGCACCAGCGCCTTGTTCAGGCGCGCCGACTCGTTGCCGTCAAGCACGCCGGCCAGAACTTCCAGCGCATAAGGCTGCCAATCCTGCGCCGGGTCGCGCAGTACCGGCGTATGGTAGGCCATCACCATGTGCGGCAATTGCGCCGGCGCCTTGACCACGATGCGCTTCACCCCGATTTGCGGCGGCTCGTCGAGATTCTTGCGCGCCGGTAATTTATGCGCCGGGATGCCGCCGTAATAGTGTTGCGCCAGCGCAAAAACTTCGCTTGCCTTGACATCCCCCCCCACCACCAGCGTTGCATTGTTGGGCGCATACCAGTTCCGGTACCACTCCCGCGCCTCGCCTGCGCCGAGCGCCTGCAAATCGCTCATCCAGCCTATCACCGGATGCTGGTAGGGATGTTCCTGATAGGCTGCAGCCATCAGCTTTTCGGACAGCAGGGAATGCGGTTCATCATCTGTGCGCATGCGCCGTTCTTCCATTACCACTTTAATTTCCTTGCCGAACTCGGCATCGGTCAGCTGCAGGTTTTGCATGCGGTCGGATTCAAGCTGCATGGCGAGCGCCAGTTTGGATTTGTGCAACTGCTGGAAATAGGCGGTGTAATCATGGCTGGTGAAAGCATTTTCACGCCCGCCTGCAGCGGCGATGCGCTTGGAAAATTCACCCGCAGGCACGCTTCTGGTGCCTTTGAACATCATATGCTCCAGCACATGGGCAACACCGGTGGCGCCGGTTTTTTCATCCATGCTGCCCGCGCGGTACCAAACCTGCTGCACTATCACCGGTGCGCGGTGGTCTTCCTTGACGATCACCTTGAGGCCGTTGCGCAGGGTCTGTTCAAACACCTCTGCATGCAGCGTAGCGGCGGAAAACAGCAGCAGGAACAGCAGGTATTTCAATAAACTTGCGCGCATATTTTATAGCCCAAACCAACTCAATCAGCATAGAATAAACAAAAGCGGCAAAAGCCGCCGTGACAGGCGCGTATTATGCGCTATTTTGCCGCTTCCAGACTAGCCCATACCATGTTCAGTTTCCTGAAAAAAAAATCTATTGCAGACAATGTGCCGGAGAAAAGCGGCTGGCTCAGCCGGCTGAAAAACGGGTTGTCGCGCACCGGCAGCCAGTTGGCCAGCCTGTTCAGCCGTGGCGGAAAAATAGATGACGACCTGTACGAAGAGCTGGAAACCATCCTGATCACCGCCGATGTCGGCATGGATGCAACGCGCTTCCTGCTGGCCGAACTGCGCCACAAGGTGAAGGAACAGCGCCTCACCGAAGCCGGCCAGCTCAAGGAAGCGCTGGCGCACTGCCTGCTCAAGCTGCTCGCACCGCTGGCGCAGCCGCTGGAAACCGCTGCGCACCAGCCTTTCGTCATCATGCTGTGCGGAGTGAATGGCGCGGGCAAGACCACCTCCATCGGCAAGCTGGCGAAATACCTGCAAGGCCAGGGCAAGTCGGTGCTGCTGGCGGCAGGTGACACCTTTCGCGCCGCCGCGCGCGAACAGTTGATGGAATGGGGCGCGCGCAACAATGTCACCGTCATCGCGCAGCAGGGCGGCGACCCTGCCGCCGTGATATATGATGCGGTGCAGGCAGCCATGGCGCGCAGGATTGACGTGGTGCTGGCGGATACTGCCGGGCGCCTGTCCACGCAGGCGCACCTGATGGAAGAAATAAAGAAGGTCAAGCGCGTCATCGCCAAGGCGCTACCGGAAACACCTGCATCCCCAGCCGCGCCGCATGAAGTGCTGCTGGTGCTGGACGCCAACACGGGGCAAAACGCGCTGAGCCAGGTCAAGGCATTCGATGATGCGCTGGAAGTGACGGGGCTGGTGTTGACCAAGCTGGATGGCACGGCAAAGGGCGGCGTGATCGCCGCCATCGCCAAGGCTCACCCGATTCCCGTGCGCTTCATCGGCGTGGGCGAAGGGCTGGATGATCTGCGCCCGTTCGTGGCGGAAGATTTTGTCATGGCACTGATGGGATTGGATAGTGATTAGCTTCAGCCAGGTTTGCAAACGCTACCCCGGCGGTTATGAGGCGCTGAAGAATATTAGCTTCGATATCGCCGAAGGCGAGATGGTATTTATCACCGGCCATTCCGGCGCAGGCAAGAGCACGCTGCTTAACCTTATCGCCGCCATCGAGCGGCCCAATTCCGGTAGCGTGGTGGTCAACGGGCAGAACGTCGCCTCACTCAAGGCCGGGGCAATCCCCTATCTGCGCCGCAACCTCGGTTTGGTGTTTCAGGATCATAAATTATTGTTCGACCGCAGCGTATTCGACAACGTGATGCTGCCGCTGCAAATCTGCGGCTTTGACCACCGCGAAAGCGACAAGCGCGTGCGTGCCGCGCTCGACAAGGTCGGATTGTTGCAGCGCGAAAAAGCCAACCCCATTGCGCTTTCCGGCGGCGAGCAGCAGCGCCTGTGCATCGCACGCGCCATCGTCAACCGCCCCTCCATCCTGCTCGCGGATGAGCCGACCGGCAATCTGGATATGGCATATGCTGCCGACATCATGGGCATCTTCAAGTCTTTTCATCAGGTCGGGGTCACGCTGCTGATCGCCACCCATGATGAGGGGGTCATGCGCCAGTTCGAGGCGCGCGCACTAGCGCTGAAGCATGGGGAGTTGCAGCCCACTTCTGTTCGGCAGGCTCATGGCAAGCATGAATAACTGGCTGGTGCAACATGTTAGCGCGCTACTGTTCACCCTGCGCCGTCTTCGCGCGACCCCAGCATCCAGCTTGTTTAACATCCTGATCATCGGTATCGCGATAAGCCTGCCCGCAGGAATGTATGTGCTGTTGCAGAATGTGCAAGGGCTGGCGGAACAAGCGACCGGTGCGCCGCAGATCAGCGTATTCCTGAGCTTGGACGCCAGTCGGGAGGATGCCGCGCGCATTGGCGGGCAATTGAAACAGCATGAGGCAATCGGGCGGGTGGAATTTGTATCGCGTGAGCAGGCGCTGGAGCAAATCAAGCGTAGCACCGGGCTGGCTGACATAATCGGAGAGCTAACACAGAACCCGTTGCCGGACGCCTATATCATTTATCCAAAAAAACTTGATCCACAGACACTGGAAACTTTGCGTGATGAATTGCAGAAATGGCCCAAGTTGGAGCATGTGCAGCTGGATTCGGCCTGGGTGCGCAAGCTGGAGGCGCTTCTCAAGTTCGGACGGCTGGCGGTGCTGATTCTCGCCATGCTGCTCAGCTTTGCGCTGGTGGCTGTCACCTTCAATACCATCCGCCTGCAAATTCTTACCCGGCACGACGAGATCGAAGTATCCAAACTGATCGGCGCTACTGACTCTTTCATCCGGCGGCCCTTCCTGTATTCTGGCCTGTTGCAGGGCCTGCTGGGCGGGGCGACGGCATGGCTCATCATCGTGATCAGCCTGCGCCTGCTCAATAGCAGCCTCGCCGGGCTGATGCAACTTTACGCCAGCAGCTTCACCCTGCACGCTTTTTCAGCAAAGGACACCCTCACCCTGTTGGGTTTTTCCGCTTACCTTGGCTGGCTTGGGGCATGGCTCTCGGTGGCGCAACGCCTGTGGCAGATTGAACCTGGATGATTTCAACAGGGAAACTCAATCCGGGTTTACCCTGACTGCTGTATATGGAAACGCTAAACAAGTTTTACGCTTACATTTGCGTAATGAATTTTTTACACTTGGCTTGTTCAGCGTTTCCCTGAAAAGGCTTACCTCAACAGAGTCATTACACCGTTCGGCAAGGCATTCGCCTGCGCCAACATCGCCGTACCCGCTTGCTGCAGGATTTGTGCACGGGTCAGTTGCGCCGTTTCTGCCGCAAAGTCGGTGTCACGGATACGCGAGCGTGAAGCCGTGAGGTTTTCCGATGTTGATTGCAGGTTGGCAATGGTGCTTTCGAAGCGGTTTTGCATGGCGCCGTAGGCGGCACGCTGCGCATTGACCGTAGCCAGGGCGGAATCGACGATGGACAGGGTGCGTTGCGCCGACTGGACGGTGGCCACGTCCATTTCGTTTACTGCTTGCAGTGAAGCGCCGTAGGTGCCAGCTGCAGCCACACTCGAGACGCCGAAAAAGTCACCGTTGTTATTGGTGACGGAGAAGGCCGTGTTGGAATCGAGCAGCAACCGCCCGCTGTACCATGTTCCATTGCCATTAGTCCATGCGCCGTTGACGGTGCTCAATTGACCGCCGGCAAGCGAGTCGGCGAGGCCGTCGAGGGTGGTGGCATCGCCGTCGAGCACCGCGATGTCGGACACTTTAATGGCCTGCGCAGCTCCACCGTTGTCATAGGAGTTGTTCAGGATGCGCAAGTCATTGCCGTTCTGGTTGGTCAGCTTGAGCGCCCAGTTGCCGGTTTCCGTCTGCACGGCTTCGGCGATAAAACCGGTCTTGGCAGCCGCTTCGTTGAAGGCTTGCACAGCCGAACTCAGGTAGCCCCCCGAATCAATGGCCATTGTGTCGGTCGAGCCACCGGTTTTGAACGTGACGGTCGTGAATTTCGGTTCGACGAGGTTGGCATTGGTCGGATCCGAGGTGTCGGTCGAAATCGCAAAGGAATACGTCGTGTTTTGGGCAAAGCCCGTGCCGGGGGTGTTGCCGTCTCCCAGGACTACTTGTGTCAATGCGCTGGCTTTTACGCTGGTGCCGGCGTTATTGATTGCAGCCGCTACCTCACTCGCACTGGCGCCCACCCGGTAATACACATCGGCGCTGCCATCGCTGGTAGATATACGGAATTGGCCTGCTGCTATCGCGCCGTTGACTGCAGACGTATCGACCGCGCCCTTGGTGACCAGCACCGAGTTGCCAAAGGCGTCGCCAGCAGAGCCGCGCGTGCCGGCCGTAAGGTCGCCGATGCCGCCGGGCGTGAAAGATGCCAGACCGCCAATGCGGTAGTTGCCATAAGCGGTGGTCTGGAAATTGCCGGAAGCGGCGGTAATGGTCTGGTTGGCGTTGGCGCCGACCTGGAAGTTGACGGAGCCGGCTGACCCGTCAAGAATATTCTGGCCGTTGAACTGGGTCGTGGTCGCGATGCGGTTCAGTTCCTGCGAGAGGGCCTGGACTTCGGTGTTGATCGATGCCCGGTCGCTGGATGAGTTACTGCCGTTCATGGATTGCACGGCCAGTTCGCGGATACGCTGCAGGATGTCGCCCGAAGTCTGCAGGGCGCCTTCACCCGTCTGCGCCATGGAAATGCCGTCGTTGGCATTGCGGCGAGCTTGATCAAGGCCGCGGATCTGCGAAGTCATCCGCTCGGAAATCGCCAAGCCGGCTGCGTCGTCCTTGGCGCTGTTGATGCGCAGGCCGGAAGACAGGCGTTGCAGGGAAGTAGCCAGCGCACTTTGCGATGTATTCAGGTTGCGTTGGGAATTCAGCGACGCCATGTTGGTATTGATAATTTGTGCCATTTTGATTTTCCTTATCTATAGGGTTATCAGTTTTTCGAACTATTCACCATTCGTGATTCGTGCCTGCAAAGCCTGTCAGGACATAAAATTCGCGCTTTTCACACACTGACACTCTAACTGCAATGAATCAATTTCATTTTTGGGAACAGCAGGAGAAAACCCTGTTAATTTGCTGTTTTCCGATCTAAGGAAACGTTGAACAAATCCAGTCGATGAGGCTGTTACAGGTATGTTATGGCGCACAATTTTGTCATCGCCATGGGCAGGCTCTGGTGCTGAGCAACATTTTTCTGGAACGGCTATGACGGAATATCAATACGGGGACGCGTATCTAATTAGGGTGATGCATGATCCGGTTTGGGGAATGAGACGGGCGACCTCAGTGCATTGCACCCGGTGTCAGGCAGGAAACGAGAAACGTTGGAGAAATGGGCTTGTTCGCGCGTCAGGCTTGCTGTGAGGAGATCAGTTCTTTAACTGATTTGATGAGGCTATCCGCTACAGCACCGGGGTTAACCTGAAAGCGGCCTTCACTGATAGCTTGTTTAATTTTCACTAGCTTGGCTGTGTTTGCCGGTGAATTTTCAGGGCCGTTATCCATGCTGCGCAACTGCGCGGAAGTTGCGCCAATATTTATGCGGTCGAAGACAGAATACCCCGGCCATGGCCGGGGATGAATGAGCCCATCCGCCACTTCCGCGAGCCAACGAGCGAGCGGAGTGTTTGTGGCGGTCGGCCAATGGCCGTAACAGCAAGAACCCCGGCTTTAGCCGGGGGAATCTATACTGGCGCCGCTGGCGGCGGCGGAGGCGTTATTATCAGGCTTTCCGATAGATAAACGCATTTTTCCATCCCAACCAGGAGCGTGAGGCAACGGATGACTTGAATTGTCAATTTTCACGGACATAACTTACTCCCGGTTGGTAGATGCTCACAGCAGTTCATTACGCGATGGAGCGTAAGCTGTCGCCGGCAACCGGGCGCATCCTGGCGACTTCATTTAAGCAGTGGGGCAATGGAGCCGATTCCTGCTGGATTCCCTGCGGTATTTGAAATGTGCGGGCCGAGAATTCAGAGCCGTATAGTAATTTTTGCAGGGCAATCCGCTTGGATACGTTGATTATGATGGGTGACTTGGCATTGGCATGGACTGCGCTCTGCAAGGTGATATTGTTTTCCGCTTGCTGCGCCAGGACTACGGCAATTTGCAACTCATCATCCGCGCCTACTTGCAGTGTGCTTAGCTCTTCATCAGTCAGGGCCATTTCGTAGAAAATATGAAGAAGCCCCGGATCGGTCAGTGAAAATACCACGAGGGGGTCGTCTATCGACTGTAACCAGAATAAAGCGGAGTTGTCCTCCAAGTGAAACAGCTTGAAGCGCTTGCAATCTTCAAAGCCGGGCAGTCCATTGGGGAATTCGATGAGTGTATCAGAGTCGATTTCTACTTCATCCAAACCAAAATGGGGCAAGGTCAGTTTCATGTCATATACTCCTTGGATTAAAAGCAGGACACCACGTTGGTCTCCTTGGCTGTTTTTGCATTCTAGCCAATTCGTTCCGCGGCAATGGCAGGAATAGAGCTATTTTTCCTGGGTAAATTAGAGATTCAAATCTGAGCGGTGGGCAGCTAAGGCGTTTCTGGCAATGCTTTCATCCAGTGGAGAGGCGTGCAGAGTGACCATTGGGTGTTGGGGGCATAAAACAAGGTGGCGCGCGTTCTCGAGAGGTAGTAGAAGGAGGGCTGCTGAATTACTTCGACTATTCCATTTGTAACAAAATATTCGACCAGATGGCTCGTGTAGGCCATCACCATCCCGCCACTGTTGAAAGATACATCTTCAGGTCTCATAACTTCGACAAGACGGGATTCATTCATGCCTGGGCTGATGACACTCAATCCCTTATGCGCTTTATCAAACTGGTCGTTCATCTCAATATCGCCCCGTACTGTGTTCAGGGAACTTAAAATGCTGAATGGGTTTGAGCCCATGCTAAAGAGAGACTTCAATTTTTTCAGGAAAGGGCTTTCCGCAACCTCCATAATGCTTCGAACCGTTGACTTGCCTGAGAATTCCAGCTTTACCTCAGTTGCCGGTTTGCTGTGGGCAAGGAGGCTTGCTGCCCAGGCCGCCGCCTCATTTGCCCAGTGGTTGGGAGGTGTCGACGCGTACCCGCGACAACTATAAAAGGCCTGTGCATCGTGGTGAGAAAGTGTGCCATAAAGTTTTTGGTCCACAAAAATCAGGGCGCCTATGTCCGTATCAGTAAAGGCAACATAAGAAATAATCCGCCCTTGCGGGTCAATCATCTCAAAACGATCCATTGCTGATTCCACCGGTACGGAGCCAAGAACCTGGCGGCCATTACTGGCCAAGTCAACGGTTAAGCAATTGCTGCAGCGGCTGGTGGTGTTGGAACTGGAAACAGGCTCGTTTGGTTTGTGGTCAGGTATGGTTGCTTTAGGCGCTGCAACGCAGCCCATTACCACAATCGAAACCAAACCAATGATGAATCCGGCTTGCATGGGGAACCTCTTTACCTGCTGCACCATAATGCCTCCAATGGTAAGTCAATGCGAACATTGCTATTGATATATACAATTGGAAAGTAGCTGGTCATTGCTGCAATCATTCTCACTGTGATTTAAACCATTGGTGGAATTATAGCTATAATCGTAAAGCAACCTAACTGCTTGCGGTGAGTATGCGGCTGTATTCCGGGGAGTTGAACGGCAGGGGTTTGTCATGGCTGTGTAAAAATTCTGCGTAAAGCGGAGAGCCAAAAAATAGAACCGCCAAAGCGTTCGACATCCGATTTACCTGATGTCCTGGGTGGTTTTGCACCTGCGAAAGCAATCACATGAATTTCTACAGAACATGGAACTTGATCGGGTTGCTGCGCTACCTCAGGAACTCGATCACAAATACAAAAGTAATATAACCCAGCCTGTTTGCGGTGGGTGTTTCAGCTCAATTCATCGAAGCGCCATAAGCCCGGCATGGAGACGCAGTCACACGTGTTGTGGAATAGGGGAAAACTGCGGGATATTTGCTGTAAATCAATAAAGGAAATAATTATGGCCAAACATCCGGAACATGAAGAAAAAAACGTGTTGTCAGAGGGCAGGAAATCATCCGATAACAAGGCAGATGACGACGGCACGAACCCATCGAAAGCAACCATTGCGCGCTTGAAACTGAAGCTCATCACCAAGCATGCAATACGTGGTTTTGCACCGGTTGCGGCAGTTCTGGCCCTGATTATTGCGGTGGTCTCCAGTGCCGGTAACCGGTCCAGCCAGGAGCAACTCAGCAAAGCTGCTGCCAGGCTGGATGGCGTGAGCGCAAGCCTGTCGGCAACCAGGGGCGAGTTGGAAAAACTCAAGGCCGCTACTGCACAGGAGAAAGCCATGCAGGAAGAGCGGGTGACAAAAATCATTCAGAGCGTAAACCAGTTGCAATTAATAATGCATGTATCACCCACACTGGAGGAGGAATTGCTTCAGTCAGCCAGAACTCCTGCGGCCTCGCCATCCGCCGCCAGCGCTGCCACAGAAGCCGTAACTACAGGGGGTGGCAGAAAACCTGGCGCCCGGTAGCAGGAATTGAAAGAAGCGCATGGAATACTTCCGGAAACAACATGCAGGTTGAAGGCAGTTTCAAAAGCTGCGCGAAGAGAACAGCAATCAGCCGTTCAGGTAAAGTAGTTCAGGGTTGTGCGGAGGCTTCCTGGCAGAGCGGGATGAACCCATCAACGCCATACAAACGGGCAAGGCTTAACAGGTTATCGGGGACATTGGAAAAACATAGCGAGATGTGATCGTGCTGTGCGCGGCGAATCCATGATAGCAGCAAGCTGACGGCCGCTGAATCTACCGCCTCGACTTTATCCATGTCAATCACCAACGCGGATTTACCATCCGCCGGCAAACCGCTGTTAAACAGGGCAGTGACGACATCTATGGTGAGAGGGCCGGTTATCTGGCAGCGGCCACCATCACGGTTGATCACTTAGCTTCCGCCTTTCTGTGGTTCCGCCTTGCGCAGTGGCGTATTGGCGGCAACCTGATTTTTTTCTACCAGAGTCTTAATCAATCCATCGATGCCGCTTTTTTGGATCTGCTCGGAAAAGGTGCTGCGATAATTGGTTACCAGGCTTACTCCTTCCACCGCCAAGTCGTAGGCTTTCCAGCCGGTTTCGGTTTTTTCCATGTCATAGTCCACTGGAACGCTTGGTTCACCGGGTTTTACGATCACCGTCTTGATCGTCACCTCGGTGGCGCCCGGTGTCATCTTGAATGGTTTTACCTCCACTACCTGGTCGCGGTATACGGTGAACGCCTTGGTGTAGGTGCGCACCAGCAAGTTGCGAAATTCGCTTGTCAAGGACTGCTTCTGCTCCGGTGTGGCG
This sequence comes from Nitrosomonadales bacterium, assembly GCA_023259015.1. GTDB lineage: Bacteria > Pseudomonadota > Gammaproteobacteria > Burkholderiales > Gallionellaceae > CAITJF01. Next base: position 13,895 of record JAHFRC010000017.1, read on the forward strand.
GTGCGCCAATGTTTGCCGACGGCAAGCTGGGTCATGCGCGTGAAATCAAAATGCGGCAGCACTTTGGCGTCCACCAATTCCAGAATCTTTTTCTGGTTGCCCGCCTTGATATCCTTGTCCTGCTTGACGATAGTCAATACATCCTGCACGACATTTCTGACCAACACATCCGGATCCTGTATCTCCGCGTGCACAGCCAATGGTAAACACGCCAGCAATATACCTGCCCACAGCACAACAAATTTTTTCATATTCAACCTCATTTATTATTTGGAGCCTTCTGCCTTGCTATACAAAAATTTTCCGATCAAATCCTCCAGCACCACAGCGGATTGAGTCTTCTTGATTACCTCGCCTGCCTTTAGCATATCGTTCTCCCCGCCCGGCGCCAAACCGATATACTGCTCGCCCAGCAGGCCGGAAGTGAGGATGTTGGCGAAGGTGTCCTTGGGAAACTGGTAGCGTTTGTCTATGCTCATTACCACCTTGGCCTCATAACGCTCCGTATCCAGCGTGATCCCCGTCACGCGCCCGACCAGCACGCCTGCGCTCTTGATCGATGCCTGGGGCTTCAGCCCGCCGATATTGGTGAAATACGCCTGCAATTGATACGATTCCGACACGTTGTAAGTGCTCAGGTTCCCTACCTTCATCGCCAGTACCACCAGTGCCCCGATACCCGCCACAACGAACATGCCCACCCATAAATCCAGTGCGGTACGCTCCATAACTAATCTCCCCGAAACATGAATGCGGTCAAAATAAAATCCAGAATCAAAATCGCCAGCGACGATTCCACCACGGTGCGCGTGGTGGCACCCGAAACGCCTTCCGCAGTGGGTGGCGCATCATAGCCTTCGAATAGCGCAATGACAGTCACTGCCACGCCGAACACAAAACTCTTGATCACACCGTTCATCACATCGTGCTGGAAATCCACAGCGGCCTGCATCTGCGACCAGAACGAGCCCTCGTCCACGCCGATCAGCACCACGCCAACCACATAGCCGCCGAACACGCCCATGGAAGAAAACATCGCTGTCAGCAACGGCAGGGAGATCACTCCAGCCCAGAAACGCGGCGCAACCACACGCGCAATCGGGTTGACCGCCATCATCTCCATTGCGGAGAGCTGCTCGGTGGCTTTCATCAAACCGATCTCCGCCGTCATTGCCGAACCTGCACGGCTGGCAAACAGCAATGCGGCCAGCACCGGCCCCAACTCGCGCACCAGGCTCAACGCCACCAGCGTCCCCAGCGCAGACTCGGAGCCATAGCGCTTGAGCGTTTCATAGCCCTGCAAGCCCAGCACCATGCCGACGAACATACCGGCCACCAGGATAATGATGAGCGACATCACGCCGCTGGAGAACATCTCCCTCACAATCAGGCGGAAGCGCCGGAAGCTGGTGCCGGAATATACCAGCGTCATCAGGAAAAAACGCGAGCCAAACCCGATGCGCCATACGGCGTTTATCACACGCGCTCCAATACCCCGCAAGCTCCGGACGACAGCCATTAAACGCGCACTCCCAAATCCTTGCTGAAATCACCATCTGGATAATGGAACGGAATCGGCCCGTCCATCTCGCCGTAAACAAACTGGTGCACGAACGCCTCGCCGGAAGCACGGATATCGTCCGCCGTCCCCTCCGCGATTATTGCGCCATCCGAAACAAAATAGATGTAATCCACAATCTTCAGCGACTCCTGCACATCGTGCGTCACCACAATGGAAGTCGCGCCCAGCGCATCGTTCAAGCGGCGTATCAATTGCCCCACCACCGTCAGCGAAATCGGATCCAGCCCGGCAAACGGTTCATCATACATGATCAGCATCGGATCCAGCGCAATGGTGCGCGCCAGTGCTACGCGCCGCGCCATGCCGCCGGAAAGTTCGGCGGGCATCAAATCCTGCGTACCGTACAGCCCCACCGCGTGCAGTTTCATCATCACCAGATCGCGGATGATTTCCTCCGGCAGGTCGGTATGTTCGCGCATCTGAAACGCCACGTTGTCAAACACTGTCATGTCGGTGAACAGCGCGCCGAACTGGAACAGCATGCCCATCTTGCGGCGCATTTTGTACAAGCCATCCTGGTCAAGGTCATGGATGACCTGCCCGTCCACCTTCACACAACCCTTGGTCGGTTTGAGCACCCCGCCGATATGCCGAAGTATAGTGGTCTTACCGCAGCCGCTCAGCCCCATGATGGCGATCAATTTGCCCTTGGGGAAGGCCATGTTGATACCTTTCAGGATGGGGCGGCTGTCATAGGCAAAATTGACATCGCGGATTTCGACCAGCACTTCTGAAGACACGTATTGGAACCTTGATTATTTTAGAAAGGGTATTTTAAACCACGCTACAGCACGACCACAATATTATTGCCAATCCAATTGCATATGGAAGCCTCTACAAAATCTCAGGATGCTTCACCCGATGCATGGTTGAACCAGCCCGGCCTTCCTGAATTTCTCGTGTTTACATGAATTATGGAAACACTATTCTGCCCTTGCGGTCGTGTCCGTTGCCTGCATGAGGTCTGCCGCTTCGTGTGCCAGGTTGGATGGTGGTTTTATGTAGATCGATTGAAAAACGTTCTATAAGGGCGGGTGTCAAGGGCGTAACATTTAATCAGTGGGTTGACACAGGTTAGGCATTTACGCCGAATTGGAAATAAACAACTTCTGTTCAGGCAACAGCGGGCTATAAACACCTTTCCACAGGTTGTAAGCAATAACACATGCCACCTGCAAGAATGCAAAGACAGCCCGGTTGGGTATAGACACACAGACTTTCACCCCGAAAGTTGTGGTGAACCCACCCCAGTCTTGGGTAAAATGCATTTTCTTTCACGAATGGAAGCGCACATGGCAGGAAAAATTCAGAAAGCACCCAGTTTTGAGGCGGCGCTAACCGAACTGGAGCAGGTGGTGGCGAAGATGGAAGCGGGGCAACTGCCGCTGGAGGAATCATTGACAGCCTACAAGCGCGGCACCGAACTGTTGCAGCAATGCCGTGCGCGCCTGGAAGATGCGCAGCAGCAGGTGCGCGTGTTGGAAGAAGGAACGTTGAAGGCTTTCCAGATGGCGGGAGATGCAGGCCAGCAGTGACTACCCCGGATAGCTTCCAAACCTGGAGCAGCGCTCACCAAGCCCGCTTCGAGAATGTGCTACGCCGCCTGTTGCCGCAGCCGGACATTGCACCGCAGCGCCTGCACGATGCGATGCGTTACAGCGTGCTGGATGGCGGCAAACGCGTGCGCCCACTGCTGGCCTTCGCCGCGGGCGAACTGGTCGGGGCGGATATCGCGCGCGTGGACATCGCTGCCACCGCTGTCGAATTGATCCACGCCTATTCGCTGGTGCATGACGACATGCCGTGCATGGATAATGATGTGCTGCGCCGCGGCAGGCCGACCTGTCACGTCGAATACGATGAGGCCACCGCGCTGCTGGTGGGCGACAGTCTGCAAAGCCTGGCGTTCCAACTACTGGCCGAACATACGCTCAACAATGATGCGGCACTCCAATTGGATATGGTCAAGCTGCTGGCCTCTGCTTCCGGCTCGCGCGGCATGGCGGGCGGGCAGGCGATAGATCTGGATAGCGTGGGCAAGCAACTCTCGCTGCCTGAGCTCGAATTCATGCATATCCACAAGACCGGCGCGCTGATCCGCGCCGCGGTTCTGCTCGGAGCCCAGTGTGGTTCAGATAAAGGTCGCGGCGTGGCGCTGGATGAGGCGCAACTGGGCCGCCTGCATCATTTCGGCAAGTGTGCCGGGCTGGCCTTTCAGGTGGTGGACGATGTGCTCGACAGCGAGGCGGATACCGCAACCCTGGGCAAGACCGCGGGCAAGGATGCCAAACAGGACAAACCTACTTATGTCACCCTGCTTGGGGTGCAGGCCGCAAAAAAAATGGCGGCGGAACTGCATCGTGATGCGCTGGATGCGCTGTCCGGGTTCGGCGCAGGCGCGCGCCGCTTGCGCGAGCTCGCCGACTTCATCGTGCTGAGAAAATTCTGATGTATCCGCTGCTCAACACCATCAATACTCCCGACGACTTGCGCCACCTGGAGCGCAAGCAACTGGCGCAACTGGCGCAAGAGTTGCGCGCCTTTCTGATCGAGTCAGTGAGCAAGACCGGCGGGCACCTATCGTCCAATCTTGGCGCGGTGGAGCTGGCCATCGCATTGCACTATGTGTTCAACACGCCGCATGACAAGCTGGTATGGGATGTGGGGCACCAGACCTATGCCCACAAGATTCTCACCGGGCGGCGTGAGGCAATGAAAACCCTGCGCATGGCGGGCGGCCCTTCCGGTTTTCCCAAACGCGAAGAAAGCCCTTATGATGCCTTTGGCACTGGCCATTCCAGCACCTCTATTTCAGCGGCGCTGGGCATGGCGGTGGCGGCCAAGCTGGCAGGCACGGACAGCCGCGCGGTCGCCATCATCGGCGATGGCGCGATGACCGGCGGCATGGCGTTCGAGGCGCTCAACAATGCCGGGGCGATGAATGCTAACTTGCTGGTCATCCTCAATGACAACGATATGTCCATCTCGCATCCGGTGGGCGCACTCAACAATTACCTGGCCAAGCTGATGTCCGGGCGTTTCTATGCGACTATGCGGCGCGGCGGCGAAAAGGTGTTGGGCGTGGTGCCGTCGATGCTGGAACTGGCCAAGCGCACTGAGGAACATGTCAAAGGCATGGTGATACCGGGCACCCTGTTCGAGGAATTCGGCTTCAATTACATTGGCCCCATAGACGGCCACGACATGGACGTGTTGACTACAACGCTGGGTAATATTCGCAACCTCGAGGGGCCGCAGTTCCTGCATGTGGTTACGCAGAAAGGCAAGGGTTACACACATGCGGAAAAAGATTCTGTGCTGTACCACGGCGTCGACAAGTTCGATTCGGTCAACGGTATCGCGCCCAAGGCGGCGAGCAAGCCGACTTACACGCAGATTTTCGGTGCATGGCTATGCGACATGGCGGCACAGGACGAGCGCCTGATCGGCATTACCCCTGCTATGTGCGAAGGCTCCGGCATGGCCGGGTTCGCGCAGAAATTTCCACAGCGTTTTTTCGATGTGGGCATCGCCGAACAGCACGCGCTGACCTTCGCTGCCGGGCTGGCATGCGAAGGGCTGAAGCCGATGGTGGCGATCTATTCCACTTTCCTGCAGCGCGCGTATGACCAGTTGATCCACGACATCGCCATCCAGAACCTGCCGGTCATGCTGGCGATAGACCGGGGCGGGCTGGTCGGCGCCGATGGGGCGACGCACGCTGGCAGTTTCGACCTGAGTTATCTGCGTTGCATCCCCAATATGACGGTGATGGTGCCGGGCGATGAGAACGAATGCCGCCAGATGCTGTTTACCGCATTTCACCTCGATACCCCGAGTGCGGTGCGCTATCCGCGCGGTTGCGGGCCGGGTGTTGCGCCGCAGAAGGAAATGCAGGCGCTGCCCGTCGGCCGTGGCGAGTTGCGCCGTGCAGGCAAGAATATCGCCATCCTGGCTTTCGGTTCCATGCTCGCACCCGTACTGGGTGCGGCTGAACAGCTTGATGCCACGGTCGCCAACATGCGCTTCGTCAAACCGCTGGATGAGAAATTGATATTGAATCTGGCGCGCGAACATGATTTGCTGGTGACGGTGGAAGAAAATGTAATACAGGGTGGTGCGGGCAGCGCCGTGGCAGAATGCTTGCAATATTACGGTATGGCGGCACCGCTGCTGCATCTCGGCCTGCCGGACGAATTTCTGGAACATGGCGACCCTACGCAAATGCTTGCCGCTTGCGGCCTGGACGCTGCCGGAATTATTGCTTCCATACGGCGTAGAATATCGGACGCTGATAAGCCGTCATTCCGGATTACATAAAAAGATACAACCATGGATACCCCAAAGCCCATTGCCGATGTGCAAAACCTGGCTGATACGCGCCATCTGGCGATCAACAAGGTCGGCATCAAAGGGATCCGCCATCCGGTCGTCGTCAGGGACAAGAGTGCGGGCGGGGTGCAGCACACCATCGCCACCTTCAACATGTATGTGCATCTGCCGCACAATTTCAAGGGCACACACATGTCGCGCTTCGTCGAAATACTCAATCAGCACGGGCGGGAGATTTCGGTAGAGTCATTCGAAAGCATCCTGCGTGAGATGGTCGAGAAACTGGAGGCGCAATCCGGCTATATCGAGATGGCCTTCCCCTATTTCATCAACAAGACCGCACCGGTATCCGGAGTGCAAAGCCTGCTCGATTACGATGTTATCTTCATCGGCGAAATCGTCAACGGCCAATACCATTTCACCATGCGAGTGCAGGTGCCGGTCACCAGCCTGTGCCCCTGCTCCAAAAAAATTTCCGAGCGCGGTGCGCACAACCAGCGCTCGCATGTCACCATCACCGTGCGTACTAACAGTTCTGTGTGGATAGAAGAAGTGGTGCGTTACGCCGAAGAACAGGCATCGTGCGAGCTGTATGGGCTGCTCAAACGTCCGGATGAAAAGTTTGTCACCGAGCGCGCCTACGACAACCCGAAATTCGTCGAAGACATGGTGCGCGATGTCGCGGCGGCGCTGAGCCTCGACGAACGCGTTGACGCGTATGTGGTGGAGTCTGAGAATTTTGAATCTATCCATAACCATTCCGCATATGCATTGATTGAAAGAGATAAAACGGAGAAGAGGGAAGGGTAAAGGGAGAAGGGAAGAAGCAGAGCGCGAAGCGCACCACCCTTTCCCCTTATCCTTTCTCAAAAAATCATGAAACCCGTCGCCATATTCCGCCACACCGCCACCGAAGGCCCCGGCTATTTCACCGAGTTTCTCCACGAACGCAGCATTCCGTGGCAGCTCATCCGGATCGATGCGGGCGATGCCGTGCCGCAAGATGCAGGCGTTTATTCCGGCCTGGTGTTCATGGGCGGGCCGATGAGTGTAAACGATGACCTGCCGTGGATAGCGCAGGCGCTTGCGCTTATCCGCAATGCCGTGGCGCTGGACGTTCCCGTACTGGGCCATTGCCTGGGGGGGCAGATGATGGCCAAGGCGTTGGGTGGAATAGTGACGCGCAACCCGGTCAAGGAGATCGGCTGGGGCGAAACAATCGTATCCGACAACGTCCAGGCGCATGCATGGTTCGGCGGCATCCGGTCATTCGAGGCATTCCACTGGCACGGCGAAACCTTCAGCCTGCCGCAAGGTGCGGTTCATCTGTTATCCAGCGCGCACTGCATCAACCAGGCTTTTGTACTGGGCAAGCATCTCGCCCTGCAATGCCATGTGGAAATGACCGCAGAAATGATCAGGAACTGGTGTGCGGTGGGCGCAGATGAAATCGCCGCTGCTTCAAACAGCCCGGCCGTACAGTCTGCCAAAACCATGCAGTCGCAAATGGTGGACAAGTTGCCGCAACTGCATTCTGCAGCGCGGCAACTTTATCAACGCTGGGTTGCAGGGTTGGTTTCTTAAGGGCGCCTCTAAAAAGTTCAGGGTTCACCCAAATACAAGTACAAGGTGCGGGAAATTTTGCCGCGCTGCATGTTCGGTCAACTCGGCTTGGCCGTAGGCATGGAAGTTTTTGCCCAGGTAAAAAGCGTGGTATTGATAGCTTGATAACCCTGAATTCCATATGAACCACGAAAAGCACAAAGGCGACGAAGCGGGACAATGGGTTAACAAGTTTGATTCACCGGCTGGTGATTGCACAATACTATGCAACTCTTTTCTAAATTTTCTTGTTCTCTTCGTGTTCTTCATGGTGAACTGTTTTTCGGGATAATTTTTATACTGAGGAGCAAAAAGACAAACCCCCGCACAAGGCGGGGGTTTGTCTTGTTATTGCAAGGATAGCTTGCGGCAATTACATCATGCCTTCCATTCCACCCATTCCACCCATTCCGCCGCCACCCATGCCTGGAGCCGGCTTGTCTTCCGGCAGTTCCGCCACCATGCATGCGGTGGTCAGCATCAATCCCGCGATGGATGACGCATTTTGCAACGCAAAGCGGGTTACTTTGGTGGGGTCAACCACGCCCATTGCCAGCATATCGCCGTATTCACTGGTGGCCGCGTTGTAACCAAAACTGCCTTTACCTTCCAGCACCTTGTTGACGACCACGGACGGCTCATCTCCGGAGTTGGATACGATGGCGCGCAACGGCGATTCCAGCGCACGCAATACGATGGTGATTCCAGCATCCTGATCGTGATTGTCGCCTTTCAGACCGGCTATAGCGATCTTTGCGCGCAGTAGCGCCACACCGCCGCCGGGAACGATGCCTTCTTCCACTGCAGCACGGGTTGCGTGCAACGCATCTTCCACGCGCGCTTTCTTTTCCTTCATTTCCACCTCGGTTGCCGCGCCGACCTTGATCACCGCCACGCCGCCAGCCAGCTTGGCCATCCGTTCCTGCAGCTTTTCCTTGTCATAGTCGCTGGTCGATTCCTCAACCTGCTTCTTGATGGTGGAGATGCGACCTTGAATCGCTTCATTCTTGCCTGCCCCGTCAATGATGATGGTGTCTTCCTTGCCCACCTCGATGCGCTTGGCCTGGCCCAGATCGGCCAGCGTGGCCTTCTCCAGCGACAGACCCACTTCTTCTGCGATCACGGTGCCGCCGGTGAGGATGGCGATGTCTTCCAGCATGGCCTTGCGGCGGTCGCCGAAACCCGGTGCCTTGACGGCTACGGTCTTCAGGATGCCGCGAATGTTATTCACCACCAGGGTGGCCAGCGCCTCGCCTTCCACGTCTTCGGCAATGATCAGCAGTGGGCGGCCGGATTTGGCGATTTGTTCCAGCACGGGCAGCAGGTCGCGGATGTTGGAAACTTTTTTGTCGTGCAGCAGGATGTAGGGGTTGTCCATCGCCGCTATTTGCTTGTCAGGATTGTTGATGAAATAGGGGGACAGGTAGCCGCGGTCAAACTGCATGCCCTCGACCACTTCGAGTTCATTGTTAAGCGACTTGCCGTCTTCGACGGTGATCACGCCTTCCTTGCCCACTTTCTCCATTGCATCGGCAATGATCTTGCCGATATTGGCATCGGCATTGGCGGAGATCGAACCGACCTGTGCGATTTCGGTGGTGGTGGTGCAAGGCTTGGACAGCTTCTTCAACTCGTCCACGGTTGCGATTACCGCTTTGTCGATGCCGCGCTTCAAGTCCATCGGATTCATGCCGGCGGCCACGAATTTCATGCCTTCCTGCACGATGGATTGTGCCAGCACAGTCGCGGTAGTGGTGCCGTCACCGGCCACATCGGAAGTCTTGGAAGCGACTTCCTTCACCATTTGTGCACCCATATTTTCGAACTTGTCCTTCAGCTCGATTTCCTTGGCGACAGATACGCCATCCTTGGTGATGGTGGGAGCGCCGTAGGAACGATCCAGCACTACATTACGGCCTTTCGGGCCGAGGGTAACCTTGACCGCATCGGCCAGAATATTGACGCCGGCAACCATTTTGTTGCGTGCGGCATCGTGAAATTTAACGTCTTTTGCTGCCATGTTGGTTTCTCCTGAATTGTTCTGAACTAAGGCTTAGGCTTCGACTACGCCAATGATGTCGTCTTCGCGCATGGTCATATATTCCTGGCCATCCATCTTGAATGTCTGGCCGGCGTATTTGCCAAATAACACCTTGTCGCCGACTTTCACATTCATCGGGCGTAACTTGCCGTCATCGCCGATTTTGCCGTTACCCACGGCGATTATTTCACCCTGGTCGGGTTTCTCGGCGGCTGCATCAGGAATCACGATTCCTGATGCGGTCTTGCGCTCTTCTTCCAGGCGTTTAACAATCACACGGTCGTGTAAGGGGCGAACTTTCATATTTTTTCTCCTGAAGACAATTGGTTAAGTTAAAAGCGGCGCTGCTGGATGGCTTTGCATAGCCATCCGGCTTGGCTGTCAAAAAACGCCAGCCAAGTTAACCCGCCATGGGTGCGCCGTAGTTGTAACCGGCTAAAGCCGGAGCAGCCACGCAGGCTGGTTTAGCACTCGCCGTTAACGAGTGCTAATGATATGGGCTTGGCGTGTTGATTGCAAGGGGAGATTAAAAATTCTGCGTGAGGCTGGTTCGGATAATACCAATGTATGTCGGTTAATGCGTTTCCTGGTTGATGGGAGATTTATCCGGTTCACCCTCTTCCAGAATGGCCAGCGCCCGTTCCGGAGCCATCCCTTGCCGATAGTGCCGATCCGCCGTCAGCGCTTCATACACATCGGCCACAGCCAGGATTTTTGCCATGAATGGGATTTCATTTTTATCCAATCCGCTGGGGTAACCTGAGCCGTCGAGATATTCGTGGTGAGAAGAGGCGATCAGCGGTACACCGCGATATTTCCGGGCAAAATAAATTTTTTCGAGGATGTCGTTGGTGATTGTTGCATGTTGTTTCATGTGCGCATATTCGGGGGCATCCAATTTGCCGTTTTTCTTGAGGACGCAATCGTCAACACCAATCTTGCCGTAGTCGTGCAGGATTGCAGATACCCGCAACACGTCGAGATCTGTTTCTGTAAAACCCATCAGGCTGCCAATTCCCGTGGCGTATTTGGCAACCCGGATGGAATGGCCGGCCGTCAGGGTGTCGCGCGCATCGATTGAGGCCGCCAAAACTTCCAGGATGCTGTGGAATTGCCGGTCGCTGTCCTTGAGCGGCATCGCGTTCTCGATGGCAATCGAAATGATGCCGGCGATATTGGTTAGCATCTCGATATCCTGTTCACCGAAATCTCCGGTTAGCTTGTTGATTGCCTGTATGGCTCCCAATGCGTCGCCGTTGGAACCTTGAAGCGGTATGCACAATATATTCCGGGTGTAGTAACCGGTTTGCTTGTCGAATGAGGGATCGAAGCGTGGGTCGGCATGTGCGTCTGGAACCAGCAGTGTCTGATTGACCAGGGTAGCCAACCCGGCAATGCCGAGCTTTACCGTCAGGGTGATCTTTGCTCCTTCAATGCCTTCTGAATACAGCGCTACCAGTTGGCCGCCAGCCTTGTCCATTACGAAAATCGAGCTGCGGTCAAAGGCAATGTGTCCGCGCAAGACTGCCATCTCATCGCAGGCCTGTTGCGCATCAAGCGCACCATCGTATAAGAGTTTGCCCAGCCGCTGCACTGCGGTGGCGAAAATCCCCTCATCTTTCTGGGTAAACCGCCCGGTTTTCTTGTTCAGCAACTCCGCGCCGCCGAGCACCGTGCCGTCACTGTAGATGATCGGGGAAGCCAAGATGCTGTCGGTTTTGTATCCCGTCAGGTCGTCAACGCTCGAATTAAAATAGGGGTGTTGATGGGCATTGACGATGTTCAGTGTTTTGCGCTGAAGAATGGAAGCGCCGACGATACCCATCCGCAGCGGCACAACGATGGCATTGCCTTCGATTCCCTGGGCAAAACATGCGCGCAATTGCATGGTCTCCCAGTCCATGAGGAACATGGTGCTGCGGTCGGTGCCCAGCAATTCAGATACCGCGCGCATGACGATATCCGGCAAGCGGGAAATATCGCGCTCCGTGCCCACCCTGCGCTGTATTTCCATGAGTTGCCGATAGTTGCGGTGCAGTTCGTCCATAGCTTGATGGTTGTTTTGCATTGCCGCCATCTCCTTTGTGCCCGGTACAGACAGCCTTTCTGCCATGGATATGCTGGGTTATATAGGCGCCGGGTGAAATACATCATTCGCCTTGCGATACTATAGTGGCATGCAACCAAACATGTTGCAACGAGTGCCCTGCGCCCTGTCCTGTGAGCCCTTGTGGCAAGGCATCCTGTGAAGGGTGGATCCAGTTACACCTTCTCGTCAATATGATCCGCCATATCGCCGCCCCGCTGCCTGTTTTTTCGTCGCTCCACTCCTGAACGAAGCTCTTCCAGAATGGATTGATGCGTAACACGGCGGCAGTATGCCCGGCGTTCCTGAAATGGTTTTTCCTGCCGTCTCTCGATTTCTGTGGTTGTGCCGGGAGGTATTTCATGCTGGGCACGTTGCGGGTGTGACACCAGAGGTGGCAAGGTGCGTTCCTGCACCGGTTTGGCAGGCTTGACCATGGAAACCTCATTTGGAGTCCATCTGTCCGCTACTCCGGTTGCGGGTGGGGGAAGGCTCGGTACGTACTTCATGGAGTTCCAGCCAAATAATACTTGGATGCCGTTCTCATAAGCAACCTCCTTAAGATGGTAATGTTAAGTCCATTTCTGCTTGCTGTCTTCACTCTTCCTTTGCAATACCACTCCCGGCTATTGTCTGTAATAGTGTCAATGGTGTAAAAAGCCCATTCGACAACCTTGTTACTTAATTATGCCTAACGCTGATTTGCTTGCCCGCTCCCTCTCTTCCGTATGGCATCCTTGCACGCAAATGAAGCGGCATGAAGCCTTGCCGCTGGTGCCCATTGCGCGCGGGGAGGGGGTGTGGCTCTACGATTTTGAGGGCAGGCGTTATCTGGATGCGGTGAGTTCCTGGTGGGTGAATTTGTTTGGGCACTGCAATCTGCGCATCAACGCCGCAATAACCGAGCAGCTCGGAAAGCTTGAGCATGTGATGCTGGCGGGGTTTACGCATGAGCCGGTGGTGCAGCTTTCGGAGCGGTTGGCGCAACTGGCGCCGGCAGGTTTGGGGCATTGTTTCTATGCTTCGGACGGGGCGTCAGCGACGGAAATTGCGCTGAAGATGAGCGCGCATTACTGGCGCAACCTGGGCAAGCCGCAAAAAACCGGTTTCATCAGCCTGCAAAACAGTTATCACGGCGAGACGCTGGGCGCGCTGTCGGTGACGGATGTGGCGCTGTTCCGCGATGCCTACGGCGCGCTGCTGAAACAGAACGCCACGGTGGCAAGCCCGGACTGGCGTAATGCGGAGGCGGGTGAAAGTGCCGCAGATTATGCGCTACGCTGCGCGGACATGCTGGAAGCGCATTTGCGGCAGCATCATGACATTGCCGCCTTCATCGTGGAGCCTTTGGTGCAGGGCGCGGCAGGTATGGCGATGTATCACCCGGCTTATCTGCAAAGAGTGGGCGAGTTGTGCAGCCAATATGGAGTACATTTCATCGCCGATGAAATAGCCGTGGGCATGGGGCGCACGGGAACGATGTTTGCGTGCGAACAAGCCGACATTCGCCCTGACTTTCTGCTACTGTCCAAGGGCATCAGCGGCGGTTATCTGCCGCTGTCGGTGGTGATGGCCACCGATGAAATTTATCGGGCGTTTTATGCCGACGAGGCGGCGCGCGGCTTTCTGCACTCGCACTCCTACACCGGCAACCCGCTGGCCTGCCGTGCGGCGCTGGCCACGCTGGATATTTTCGTACAGGACGATGTCTTATCCGCCAATCGTCGCAAAGCCGCCTATTTAAACCGTATTGCCGCGCCGTTGCGCGAACATCCCAGGGTGCGGAACTTTCGCAACATAGGCATGATCTGGGCGTTTGAGGTGGAGAGCCAGCATCCAGATTTTGCGCAACGCTGCTTCGCGCTTGCGCTGCAACGGGAATTGCTGCTGCGCCCGATGGGTAATACGGTGTATTTCATGCCACCGTATGTGATTGGAGAGGAAGAAATGCAAATACTGGTAACGCGCACGCTGGACATCGTGGAGGTGCTGGCATGAACGACAGTTTTGCCCGCATGGTGATGAAAATTATTTATGTTTCATTCGCTGTATTGTTCGCCGCACTCAACGCGCATGCCGCCGCGCTGCCTCCGCCCGTACGCGATGCCTTGCAGCAGGCGCATATCCCACTCGACAGCGTCGGCATCGAAGTGCGCGAGCTGGGCGCGCGCAGGCCGCTCATTGGCGTGAACGCCGAGCAACCGATGAATCCGGCTTCGACCATGAAGCTGCTCACCACCTACGCTGCACTGGATATCCTCGGTCCCGCCTACACCTGGAAGACAGAGGCGTATCTGGACGGCGAGCTGGAAAACGGCGTGCTGCAAGGCAACCTGATCCTGAAAGGTTATGGCGACCCGAAATTCACCATCGAGCAATTCTGGCTATGGCTGCGCGAATTACGCGCGCGCGGGCTGCGCGAGATACACGGCGACCTGGTGCTGGATCGCAGTTTTTTCGATTTGCCCGCACACGACCCTGCCGCCTTCGACAACGACCCGGTGCGCGCCTACAATGTCGGGCCGGATGCGCTGTTGCTGAATTTCAACACCCTGCGCCTGCGCTACCTGCCTGACGGCAATACGCTGAAAATCATCAGCGAGCCGCCGCTGGAAGGCATAAGGCTGGATAACCAGCTCACGCCGCAAACTTCTCCGCACCCATCGAAAAAGGGGTGCGACCAATGGGATGACGCCATCCGCGTGCAACCGGACGGCGACAGCGTTATTCTGCAAGGCGGCTATCCTGGCGAATGCGGCGAACGGGAGCAGAATCTCAGCTTGATGCCGCACACGCGCTATGTGGAAGCCGTGTTTCGCGCGCTGTGGCAGGAACTCGGCGGCACGCTGAATGGAAAACAGCGTGAAGGGGTGGCAGGCGGCAACGCGCAACTCTTTGCCACACACCTGTCCGACCCGTTGAGCACGGTCATCCGCGACATCAATAAGTTCAGCAATAACGTCATGGCGCGGCAGTTGTTCCTGACGCTGGGTGCTGCCGCATCTTCCCCTTCCGCCTTCAAGGGGGAAGGAGGCAATCATGCTTCCGGCAGCATCGAACGCAGCATCCAAGCTGTGCGTGGTTGGCTGCAAAAACAACAACTCGATTTTCCGGAGCTGGTGCTGGAAAACGGTGCGGGGCTATCCCGCACCGAGCGCATCAGCCCGCACAACATGGCGTTGTTGCTGCAAAGCGCCGCTGTTCATCCGTTCAGCGCCGAATTGCAAGCTTCGCTGCCCATCCTCGGCGTAGACGGTTCGGTGAAGAAGCGCCTCAGGGAAAGTTCCGCTGCCAGCCACGCCCACCTCAAGACCGGCACGCTGGAAGGCGTAAAAACCATCGCCGGTTACGTGCGCTCGCAAGGCGGCAAAGAATGGATCGTCGTGTTTTTCATCAACCATGCCAACGCCAAACATGGGCAGGCTGCGCAGGACGCGCTGATCGAGTGGGTGCAGGGAAGGTGATGGTTTGCCGGGCCACCCCGGCGGTTTAGCTTTTGAATTTAATGGCTGATGGGCAACACATTGCCATCCAAAAATTTACAACCCCAACTCCCCCCACATCGCGTCCACCTTCGCCTTCACCGCCGCGTTCATGACGATGGGTGTGCCCCATTCGCGCTGGGTTTCACCCGGCCATTTGTTGGTGGCATCCAGCCCCATTTTGCCGCCCAACCCCGATACCGGGCTGGCGAAGTCGAGATAATCTATCGGGGTATTTTCCACCAGCAGCACATCGCGCACCGGGTCAACGCGCGTGGTCATCGCCCAGATAACTTCTTTCCAATCGCGTACGTTTATGTCGTCGTCCACCACGATGATGAATTTGGTGTACATGAACTGGCGCAGGTAGGACCAGATGCCGAACATCACGCGCTTGGCGTGGCCCGGATACTGTTTCTTTATGGACACTACCGCCAGCCGATATGAGCAGCCTTCCGGGGGTAGATAGAAATCCGTGATTTCGGGAAACTGTTTTTGCAGCAGCGGCACGAATAATTCGTTCAGCGCCACGCCCAGCATGGCCGGTTCGTCCGGCGGCTTGCCGGTGTAGGTGGAGTGGTAGATCGGGTCGCGCCGCATGGAGATGCGTTGTATGGTGAACACCGGAAATTTTTCCTGTTCATTGTAATAGCCGGTGTGGTCACCGTAAGGGCCTTCAAGCGCGGTTTCGTTCGGGTGGATTACGCCTTCCAGCACGATTTCGGCAGAGGCGGGCACTTGCAAATCGCTGCCGATGCACTTCACCAATTCGGTCTTTGCGCCGCGCAGCAACCCGGCGAATTGATATTCGGACAATGAATCCGGCACCGGCGAAACCGCGCCAAGGATAGTCGCCGGGTCGGCGCCGATCACCACCGCGACATGGAATGGTTCATTCGGGTGCTGCGCGCACCAATCGCGGTAATCCAGCGCACCGCCGCGATGCGCCAGCCAGCGCATGATGGTCTTGTTTCTGCCGATCACCTGCTGGCGGTAGATGCCAAGGTTCTGGCGCGGCTTGTTCGGGCCGCGCGTGACTACCAGACCCCATGTGATCAAGGGCGCAACATCGCCCGGCCAGCAGTGCTGGATGGGCAGCCTGCACAGATCCACCTCGCTACCTTCCCAAACGATTTCCTGGCAAGGCGCACTCGGCACCACCTTGGGCGACATATTCAATACCTGTTTCAGCACTGGCCATTTTTCCCAAGCGTCTTTCAGGCCCTTGGGTGCTTCCGGTTCTTTCAGGTAAGCCAGCAGCTTGCCCAATTCGCGCAATGCGGCGGTGGATTCCTCACCCATACCCAGTGCCACGCGGCGTGGTGCGCCGAACAGGTTCGCCAGCACCGGCATGTTGTGTCCGGTAGGTTTTTCGAAAAGCACCGCAGGGCCCTGTGCGTGTAGCACACGGTCGCATATTTCCGTCATTTCCAGATGTGGCGAAACCGGTGTGGTGACGCGTTTCAGTTCGCCCAGTTTTTCCAGTTGCGCGGTGAAATCGCGCAGATCGTTATATTTCATATATTGCTCCTTTGGAGCAGTTGCCAGTTGGTAGTTGTTAGCCGCCAGTTAAAACAGCGTGGTGAATTAAAAGCAATGCGCAACACCAACTAACGACTAATGACTAACGTCTGCCGACTACTAATAAAATCTTTTTTCGCCCTCTGGGCGAGTCTTAAATCGTTTGTGCAACCAGAAATACTGCTCCGGCATTTCACGCACACGCTGCTCAATAAATTCATTTACGCGGCGCGTATCGGCTGCCAAGTCGCCAGTCGGATAATTATCCCATGCCGGATAGTATCTCACCTCATAGCCGCGTCCGCCGGGGAGCACGCGCGAAATACACGGCACCACGCGCGCGCCCGTTATCTTTGCCAGCCGTGACACGGTGGTCAGCGTGGAAGCTGGCACGCCAAAAAAAGGAATGAACAATGCATCCTTGGCCGCAAAATCCTGGTCCGGCAAATAATAAAACGGCAAGCCATCGCGCAATGCCCTCACTACCGGAAGCATTCCCTCTTGCCGTGAATAAAGCAACTGCTTCCCGAAACGGCTTCGGCCCCGCAGCAGCAGTTCATGGAAAAACGGATTCTTTTGTTTGGAATATACGCTGACCGAATTGATATATTGGCTCATCGAGGATCCACCCACATCCAGCGCGACAAAGTGCGGTGCCAGGACGATTGCCGGGCCATCCTGCACCGCCTTGAAGTGCTCCAGGCCTACCACCTTGATTAGCCGCTGAATACGCCCCTTGCTGCTCCACCACAGGATGCCGCGCTCAAGAAGACAGCGTGCGAATACGCGGAAATGCGCCCTGACCAATGCGCTACGCTCGCTTTCGCTCATTTCCGGGAAACATAGGCGCAGGTTGATGCTTGCCACCTTTCTCCGTTCAGCGCCAAACGCATAGAGCAACATACCCAAGGCATTGCCAACCCATGCAAGGGTCGGCAATGGCAAAAAGTGCAGCAGCCAGATCATGAAAATACCGAGGCGGACCATCATGCGGTTTTTCTTTCATGCGGCGTGGGCGGTTCGATACCGGCAGGAATTTTGTAGCGGTTATAGCTCCACAGGTATTGCGTGGGGCAGGCGCGCACCACTTTTTCCAGCGCCGCATTTATCTGCCTCGTGACAGGTAAGTTCGCTACGAATTCCAACGGCGTAATATGGATTATATAACCCACCCCCTTTGGCAAGCGCTCGGCATAAGCCATCAGCACGGTTGCCCCGCTCGATTCAGCCAGGCGTCCCACCAGCGTCATGGTATAAGCCGGTCGCCCGAAAAAATCTGCCCACTCCCCCTCACCCTTGCCGGGTACTTGATCAGGCAGCAACCCTATGGCCTCGCCGCGCTTGAGCGCCTTATATAGTAGGCGTACACCACTTACATCGGTGCGCGCCAGCCGTATCTGGCCGTGCTCGCGCCCACTACGCATCACCGCCTCCAGCCATGCCAACTTGGGGGGGCGATACAACACTGTAATGGGAATTGATTCAGCCGCGTATGTTGCGGATATTTCGAAACACCCCAGATGCGGCGTCAAGAAAATTATTCCCTTGCCGCGCGCGCGCGCCGCTTCGACATGCTCCCACCCGTGGCACATCTTGACACTGGGCACTATTTCCTCCAGCGATCGGCACCATAACCACGGCAACTCGGCTACTCCCTTGCCTGCTTCTGCAATGCTGGCGCTGAGCACTTGGCGAAAATTTTCTTCAGGACAGTTTCCCATTTCATACCTGAGATTCTCGCGCAAGCGCCGCGCATAATTACCGGACAGCCAATATGTCATCCAGCCCAGCAGGGCGCCAAGCCGGTGTAATGTACTAAGCGGCAAGTGGGCTGCCAAATCAAACAGCCAAACAACAATGGAAGAGCGCATGGATAGATACAGCAGAGTTTTGTTATAATACGCACCCTTAGTTATCATTCAGAAAGACATACTGGAGTGCAATGAACGAATTTCTATTTACATCCGAATCGGTTTCCGAAGGTCACCCTGATAAAGTTGCGGATCAGATTTCCGATTCCATTCTGGACGCCATATTAACCCAAGACAAGTATGCGCGGGTAGCTGCGGAAACGCTGTGCAACACCGGGCTGGTTGTGCTGGCCGGCGAGATAACCACATCCGCCAATGTTGACTATATCCAGGTCGCCCGCGAAACTCTCAAGCGCATTGGTTACGACAACACCGAATACGGCATTGACTACAAGGGCTGCGCCGTATTGGTTGCCTATGACAAGCAAAGTCCGGACATTGCCCAAGGCGTAAACAAGGCATATGACGACAACCTTGGGCAGGGCGCTGGCGACCAGGGGCTGATGTTCGGTTATGCTTGCGACGAGACTGACACCCTGATGCCCTTGCCGATATATCTTGCGCACCGCCTCGTCGAACGTCAGTCGATGTTGCGCAAGGATGGCCGCCTGCCGTGGTTGCGTCCGGACGCCAAATCTCAAGTGACGATCCGCTATGTCGATGGCAAGCCGCATTCCATCGACACCGTTGTTCTATCCACCCAGCATGCGCCGGATATCTCACTCGAAAATCTGCGTGAGGGCGTGATCGAAGAAGTCATCAAGCCTGTTTTGCCCAAGGATTTGGTCAAGGGAGAAATCAAATACCTGGTGAACCCGACCGGGCGTTTCGTCGTCGGCGGACCGCAGGGTGACTGCGGGCTGACCGGGCGCAAGATCATCGTGGATACCTACGGCGGCGCGGCGCCTCATGGCGGCGGCGCATTTTCCGGCAAGGATCCGTCGAAGGTAGACCGTTCCGCTGCTTATGCAGGCCGTTACGTGGCGAAGAATATCGTGGCGGCGGGGTTGGCCAGCAAATGCCTGATCCAGGTTTCCTATGCGATTGGCGTGGCGCACCCAACCAGCGTCTGGATTACTACATTTGGCACCGGCAAAATTTCCGATGAGAAGATCGCGGAACTGGTGAAGAAACATTTCGACTTGCGCCCAAAAGGCATTGTAAACGCGCTTAACCTGCTACGGCCGATTTACAATAAGACTGCCGCTTATGGCCACTTTGGACGCGAAGAGCCGGAGTTTACGTGGGAGATGACGGACAAGACGGCAGCATTGCGCGTGGATGCTGAGCTATAAAAACAGCTTGGTTGGCGAAATTTATTTGGAAGCGTAATTTGTTTGCAAGTTTTGTGGGCAAAATGGAAAGAGCGCATCAAACCATGATGGTTCAACATTCTTCTTGGTTTTTATCCATGAAATTTGATATATGTCAAAGAAAATTTGAGTTCAGACAACCAGAATTAGGGCTAGCCATATTGCTGAATCAAACTTTGCGTCAAACGTGAGCAATATCGGATTGAAATAACACCTAAGGTGCAAAAAATAATGCACCCAGTAAAAAAGTTTTTTGTAGTATTTGTGCTTGTCCATTCTGCCGGTGGCACATTTTTGACTTGTGGTACGTTTAATTAACCAGCAAAACTAAGGGAAGGGAATCATTATGAAATTAAGTGCAATTATCGGGGCGCTGTCACTGGGTATGTTGACATTTGGCTCTTCGGCAACATGGGCTGCAGGCGCTGAACCAGTAAGCATTGTGCAAGACCCAACAGCAGTAGGAACGCCTGTAGGCAAGCGTGGCCCAACAACGGTCAAGTTTCGTCTGGAAGCTCAGGAAGTAAACGGTGTTCTTGACGCTGCCGCCAAGACTTCATTCACCTATTGGACATTTAACGGTAAGGTTCCTGGCCCTATGCTGCGTGCTCGCGTCGGCGACACCATTGAAGTTACAATGGCCAATGCCAAAACCAGCGCTTTGATCCATAACGTTGACTTGCATGCAGTGTGGGGTCAAGGTGGCGGTGCTGCGTTGACCAGCGTTGCTCCGGGTGAAGAGAAGACATTTACCTTCAAGGCGACGACCCCAGGCCTGTTTGTATATCACTGCGCTACCACAGTGATTCCGCAGCATATCTCGAGCGGCATGTATGGCTTGATCCTGATCGAACCAGAAGGCGGACTGCCAAAGGTTGACAAGGAATTCTACGTGATGCAAGGCGACATGTATGCTGAAGGCGCTGGCCCGCATAAGGATTTCAGCATGGATTTGATGATGAAAGAGCAACCCACTAACGTGGTTATGAACGGTTCTGCTGCTGCCTTGGCAGGAGCTCCGATGAAGGCCAAAGTAGGCGACAACGTCCGCGTTTTCTTCGGTGTTGGCGGTCCTAACCTGACCTCGGCTTTCCACGCAATTGGTACTATCTTCGACAAGGTTTATCCTGAGGCTGCCATTGATGAGAAGAGCGTGCATCATAACGTGCAGACTACTGTAGTGCCTCCTGGCGGAGCTGTTATGGTGGAATTCAAGGCGCGCGTTCCAGCCAAGTACATTTTGGTTGACCATGCTTTGACCCGCCTGATGAAGGGTAACGTTGCCATCCTGCAAGCAGAAGGCCCAGATCAGCCTGATCTGTTCCGTGCAGGCAAGGCAGATGCAAAGCCAGCCGCACCAGCCAAGAAGTAATCAGAAAAAAAGTGTAGCTCAGGAGCAAGGCTTAACCGCCTTGCTCTTTTTTTAT
>JAHFRC010000061.1 GCA_023259015.1 Nitrosomonadales bacterium
CGAATATCAGCAGCAGGGCGCGCATCAGAAGAATAACGAAAGCGCCGCTTTCAACCCGGTGTGAATGGGCGCAAAAGACGCCGACTCGCCCGCCTGGTGAATGTACTCCAGCTTCCAGACGCAGCCCGCCAAAGGGTTTGTGGCAGTAATTGCCGGTATGCCAACCTTGCCCAAGCTCATAAGGCGCAGGCAATGCCGTCGCCGGCCTGGCTTGTGGGAGAAAATGGAAACACGAGCGGGAAAAACAATATTGGCAGAAGTTTAGGGCGCATGTTAATTACAATAACAGAAACGAAACATGAAATTCTCCCACTCAGTCAACGGGAGCCATTTAGGGAGTCACTGAATAAACTCCACATGGTCAAGGAGGCCTTATTCAGCGTTTCCTTAGTTGAATTTTTCGTAATCATAACGGCAAATCCACCCCATGGATATAGTAAAAATGGAAGTTTTGTTTAGCGGCAATTCGATTGCACGAATATCTAAAATATATTCTTTATTGTGCGCTGAATGTGGGTTTGGCGATGGCGCAGCCATGGGCAGGAACGATGTCAACAAGCCATGTTACAATATAACCGTAAAGCATCGTGATGAACCAGAGCATGTCTCGCGATGCAAAACCTTACGGTGCGCGACGGCATGTAGTAGCTATTTAATGAGCACCATAAAATTACCCCCACAATACATAGTGTGCCACCCTAATTGCGGAATAAATTTAGTGTTCGAACAAACTCACCGGGGACAATGAATGCAAAAGAAATCAGTAAAGCCTCTTCTTCCAAATGAGAAATCCGGTATTGATGCCGCCTCAATCAAACAGTCCTTGATAAACCGTTTGACCTATTTTGTTGGCAAGGACACGATCACCGCCACCGACCGCGACTGGTTTTTCACCTCCGCATTCGTAGCGCGCGACCGCCTGATCGACCGCTGGATGGAAACCATGCGCAGCTATTACATCAAGGATGCCAAGCGGGTTTATTACCTTTCCATGGAGTTCCTGATGGGACGCACGCTGATGAACAGTTTGCTTAATTTGGGTTTCGAGAAGGAATACCGCAATGTGCTGGATGAAATAGGTATTGATATGGAAACCGTGCGGGAAATGGAATTCGATGCCGCCCTTGGAAATGGCGGACTGGGACGGCTGGCCGCCTGCTTCCTGGATTCCATGGCGACGCTTAACCTGCCGGGCTACGGCTATGGCATCCGTTATGAGTATGGCATGTTTGCGCAGCGCATCGAGGACGGCAGGCAAGTCGAACACCCCGACAACTGGCTGCGCTATGGCAATCCATGGGAATTCCCCCGTCCCGAGGTGCTGTTCCAGGTCAAGTTTCATGGCCGTGTGGTTCAATATGCCGACGAACGCGGCGTGCAGCGCCACCACTGGGTGGACACGGATGACGTGATGGCGATGGCTTACGATAGCCCGATTCCCGGCTATGCCACCCATACCGTCAACAACATGCGCCTGTGGGCAGCCAAGGCAACGCGCGATTTCGAGCTGCGCTACTTCAACGAAGGGAATTACATCAAGGCGGTGGAAGCAAAGAACGAATCCGAAAACCTTTCCAAAGTGCTCTATCCGGATGACACCACGGCAATGGGGCGCGAGTTGCGCCTCAAGCAGCAATATTTTTTCGTGTGTGCATCTTTGCAGGATATCCTTAACCGCCACGCCAAACATCACGATAATTTTGACGACTTGCCGGACAAGGTTGCCATTCAGATGAATGACACGCACCCTTCCATAGCCGTCGCGGAACTGATGCGCGTACTGGTGGATGTGCATCACCTGGAATGGGACAAGGCGTGGGACATCACCACCCGCACCCTCTCCTATACCAACCATACGCTGATGCCGGAAGCGCTCGAAACATGGCCAATTCCCATGTTTGAAAACATTTTGCCGCGCCACTTGCAAATCATCTACGAAATCAATTACCGCTTCCTGAAGGATGTCATGCACCGCTATCCGGGCGATACAGATATGTTGCGCCGCATGTCCATCATCGATGAGACCGGGAACAAGCGCATCCGCATGGCGCATCTGGCCATCGTAGGCAGCCATAAGGTAAACGGGGTGGCGCAAATCCATACCGACCTGATGAAGCAAACTATCTTCGCCGACTTTGACCGTTTTTATCCCGACAAGATCATCAACATGACCAACGGCATCACGCCGCGCCGCTGGCTGAACCAGGCCAATCCGCGCTTGTCCGAACTCATCACGTCGCGCATCGGGGATGGCTGGCTCAAGGACTTGAGCCAGTTGAGGCGCCTGATTCCACTTGCCGACGATGCGTCATTCCGCAAGGAATTCGCAGCCGTGAAGAATGCCAACAAGGCGCAGCTTGTCGCACTGTTGAGACAGCAGTGCGGCATCGACGCCAACCCGGACTCACTCTTCGATTTGCAGATAAAGCGCATCCATGAATACAAGCGCCAGTTGCTCAACCTGCTGCACGTGGTGACGTTATACAACCGCATCCGCCACAACCCGACAGCCGACTGTGTGCCGCGCACGGTGCTTTTCGGCGGAAAAGCTGCACCGGGTTACGCCATGGCCAAGCTCATCATCAAGCTCATTAACGACGTTGCCGATGTCGTCAACAACGACCCGCATGTGGCAAACCGCCTGAAGGTGGTGTTTTTACCCAATTACAATGTATCCACAGCGGAAAGCATCATTCCAGCGGCAGATCTGTCGGAGCAAATTTCCACTGCGGGCACGGAGGCTTCCGGCACCGGCAACATGAAGCTGGCCCTGAACGGCGCGCTGACCATCGGCACGCTGGACGGCGCCAATATCGAAATCCGCAATGAAGTGGGCGAGGATAACATTTTCATTTTCGGCCTCACCACGGAACAGGTCGCGAGGGTGAAAGCGGGCGGCTATCAGCCCTGGGATTACTACCATGCCAATGAAGAATTGCGGGAAGTGCTCGACATGATAGGCTCCGGTTTCTTTTCTCCGGATGAACAGGATCGCTTCAAGCCCGTTGTGGATGTGCTGTTGCGGCACGGCGACCATTATATGCTGCTGGCAGACTATGCATCCTATATCGCCTGCCAGAAAGAAGTTGAAACTGCATACAAAGATCAGGAACAGTGGGTAAAAAAGGCAATCTTGAACGTCGCCAACATGGGCAAATTCTCCAGCGACAGGACCATTATGCAGTATGCCGAGCAGATTTGGAATGCCAAACCTGTAGTTCCTGCCGGATAATTTTTTTGGCGCCAACACCCCATGCGGCGCCTGTGCCGGATAATAGAAACAGATTCACCGTACCGCCGCCGGCGCCTCGCGGCTAAAGCGCTCCAGCGGGCAATTGCCGTAATGTATAGCCTGGTTGCGAATGCGATCCACCAGCCGAAAAAAGAGCCAACGAAAACACAATAACGTGCTCAGCATCACCAGTGCTTCGGCAACGCCTGATCACGCTCTTCAGGCACACGCTGGCGTAGCCTTGGGGCAAAAAGTCAGCAACGAGTCACGCGCAAAAACCCAGAGATCAATTCAAATAGTCCAAACAGACTATATGTTTGGCGAGTCTGCCTTAGTAAAATGTCTTGAGGAAATGAAAGTGGAATAAGCGCTTTCGCCCCGCCCATTAGCAGATAAGTACGCTATTCACATCAAGAATGAAAAAGGATGAAAGCAACTTCTTGAGCACAACGCTTCGACCCTAGTCCTCCTACTGTTTCCAGCTAAGACCCTATGAAAGAAATCCTGCAATACCTGAAAAAACATGGTGAACGGCTCGATTCTGAAATTGCTGAAGCCATGGGAATTTCATTAGACAACGTGCATCTCTATTTATCAGAGCTTGCTGCCAAAGGAGATATCCTGGCGTGCCATTCAATCAGGTTCGAGAAAAACAGGAAAATCGAGGGAATAAGTTGCCGGATAACCGGGTATATTCCTCCGGCAGCGCCAGGCAAGAAATCAAGGATCCAATTAAAGTTATCCTGACCCGCATATCTCATGAAGAGTCGAGATGATGGTGGTACGATTTGCCGACCAGATTGCGTGTGCGGCGCGAAGCCAATAACCATGCCTCTTGGCAAGCAACGCAAGCGCAAGGTGGACGCAAAGCAACCGTCTGCACCAGAGTAACCCAACAGTGCATTGGGTTTTGCCGGAATTTTATGGAATCTTTTAGCCATGCGGCCTTTGGCCAATATCTGGGGCGTCTTCATGAAATATGCGGGCTAGCTTCCCAACCACGCCATACGAATTATTCCAATAGCACCTGCTATGCATCTTGATGGTTACGTTTCAGGATAGGCTCTTGAACGGTGTAATACGGACATGTATTCCTGCTGTGTCATAACCGAAAACTGATAACGCCGCTGCGAGAGCAACGGGGTACATTCAAAAATTGAAAATTGATAGAGCAACTCCAATCTGCTATACTTAAAAATAAAACACTTATTTTTCAGTACGTTATTGATAAATGTATGCAGGGTAGATGATGGCATGGAGATGGCATGAAATTGCCGATAACCTGACTCATGATCTTATGCCTAATATGCCTGGATAAAAAATTTAAATTAAAAACCATGCACGCCCAGCTAATTATTACAACTGAAGTTATTTGATATGCATTCTCATGACACCCCATTTCAAACTCTGCTGCGGCTGGTCGAAATCGCCGCGATGCTGGCCGCGCTTTTCTTTTTGTTGGCGCTGGGGCTTTCCTATGTGGAGAGTGCCGCACATTTCTTTGGAATTACCGACCTGGATAATTACGGATTCTATGTGTATGTGCGTTACATTCTGGCAATCGACAGCCTATGCATGGATTATGTACGAGAGTTGATTCCCCTCAAACTGGGAGGCTACGATACCGCCCGCGGCATCAGCTTGTTGCTGGCAATCATCATCAGCCAAATAATCGGCGCCCTGCGGCCGCATTTCGGCCCCAAAACGCTTGTGCATCACCGCTCTACCGATGTACCGCTGGGCACAAAGGCGCATACCACCGTTAGCGCCGTGAGGAGCCGCGCCCAATTGCTTGAAGTTATTCACGAAGCGCAAAGCAGACTTGATGCAATGCAGTCCGACAAAAGCAGTAGCGCAGAAAGCAACTCAAAACGCACCCTATTGCTCAAGGCTATGGAAGAAGCCCAAAACAGGCTTAACGAGATGCAGCGCGATCTTGGATTTCTATCGATTGACGTGGTCGGGTCGACCAATATGAAAGTCGGTGAGAACAAGACGAAGATCGAGATCGATTTCCGCAATTACAAGAAGTTCATCGACAAAATAATTTCCAAGGGCGGCGCACTGACCGCCGCATGGACGCCCGATGGCGTCATGATCTGTTTTCCAAGCGCCGATGCCGCCGTCGTAACCGCGAAGTCCGTGATAAATGGCTTGCAGCACTTCAACAAGGAAGTGAAAACCATCCGTGCCGATTTCCAGGTGCGTTGCGGTGTCAATTCTGGGCGAGTTTATTACGACCCGTCGATTCCGATGGAGGAAATGAGCGACCACGTGATCGATGTCGCAGGGCACATGCAAAAATTCGCTGATCCAGACTCCGTGTCAATGCCGGAACCGATCGTTAAACTATTGGCGCCGTTGCCAAGAGAGGGCTTCAGGCCGGCAAATAAAAATGTGGACGGACTTGACGTCTATAATTGGAGCCGTTATTGATGCCGCCGGTTGCTGCGAGCGCCAGTACGGCTGGCAGAAAGCCAGCCTTAACATTGATGGAGTAAACATGCCTAATATTTTAATTTTAAGAAAAACACCCCCAAAGGCACAGCAAGGTAACACCTTAATTCTAGCTCTATTAATAATTCTTCTGATCCCTTATATATGGCTTGGGCTTGGTATTGGCCAAATATATTGGAGCCAATTAGCCACCCAGCGCGCGGTGCATACCTTGGCCACCGATTCCACTTTTCTAACATTGGCGCGCGGTGCATCAGACAAGACTGTTTTTCTGGAACTATCCAGGGCGTTAAGCATGAGGGATGTCATAGTCACCGAAAAAGATTTTAGTATCGACCATTCAACTACCCCTCCAGTAATGCAAGTTCACATTCATCAGGAAGTGTCTCTGTTTGGCGAATTAAAGATTGTTCTTGACGATTTGATTAAAGAACAACTCCAGCAACCCTAACAGCGGCATTTCAAGAGAAGGAGTTTGGCTGGCCTGCATGGGTTGAATTATGCCTTCTGGAACCCCGATGTAGTAAGTGAAAATGACCATTACGAATGTAAGCAGCAGATAAGTTGGGTAAGAAACATCGCCACACTCCCCTCTTCATGTTGCCATAGGCGATGCTTCCTCATATTTTCTGCGCCTTTGACGCTTTCCCATAAAATTTGATTCGCCTATTTTTTACCAATTGCCTTTTCCATTTGTGCTGCCCCATGTATCCTTAATCACCGCTGCTTGAACGGGAATTCTGCTGGCCGCATCAATGGCTATGCGATAAGAGGATAAATTATCCTGAACCATCTATTTGCACATGTGCGGCAAGTTGCACCTCTTGCGCCGGGACAGGCCAGCGCGGAGGAAGCGTTTGCAAGAAAAGAATTCTTCCTGGTAACGCTGTTGACCATTGCATTGATCGCCATTCCATTTGCGGCTGTCGCCCATTGGCTGCCGATGATCGACCTGCCTCAGCACCTTTCACAGGCACACCTTGCAGGCAAAGTGTTGTCCGGCGCCCAGCCCGACAAGATGATTAACTGGCTGTCGCCAGACACCCTGACAACATGGTTTCTGGCATGCCTATTGATTTTCTTGCCGCCATTGGCGGCAGCTAAGGTCGCGGTGCTCGGCCTGCTCATGCTGTCCATCCTGGGGATTGCGCTGCTGGCCAGAAGAATTGGCGCCAGCCCTGCCGTGGTGCCCCTCTCTGCTGCGCTGCTGTTCAACCAGCCGTTTTACTGGGGGTTCCTGCCGTTCCTTGCGGGCTTTGCCGCCTTCCTCTTCCTGGTTATAGCCTGGCTTGGCCTGGCCAGGACTTCATGGCGGACGCTCGTTTTCCTGGCCTTGCTTTTTCTGCTGGTTTATTTCAGCCACGTGTTGTGGCTTGCCGTTGCCATGCTTGCCGTATTGTTGATCGTTCTGGTTTCGCCTGACCGGAATGTGAAATTACGCGTCATGTTTTTTTCAGCATTGCCGGCCGTTGGTATTGCGTTATTCTGGTACCCATCCATGCGCAACAATTGGATGAACGCCGGATTCGATATGTCGCCTATCTGGAACGTCCCCATGCTTGGCCGTTTGCATCCGGATTATGCGGCAAACATGATCAGCGGACTGGAAACTGACTTTAATTTTTTTCTTCTGTTCACCACTCTTTTATTCATTCTTGTTGGAATAGGAAGGGCTGCAGCAAAGGGACACCGGATTATTTCTGCGCCGCTGCTTGCGCTCGCAGCAATATTGCTGGCAGCTTACCTGGTGATGCCGGATCAATATAATTTTACGGTGCTATTCGCAGTGCGCTGGGTGTCTTATATGTTCATCTTTTTCCTGCTTGGATGTTTCGCCCCGATCCATGCAGCAAAGTGGAGAGTTGGAATCCTGATTTTTTGCTTCATGTCGCTCGGCGGCTATGCGCTGCTGACCGCCAGCACCTGGAACAAAATGGAGAAGGAGGAATTGTCCGGCCTCATGCAAGCCATGGAAAAACTGCCTCGCGGACAAAATGTGCTGGGGCTGGACTTCATCAAGGAAAGCGCGAGAATAAACCCATCGACTCCATTTGCGAATAACGCGGCTTACGCGCAGGTGTTCAAGGATTGCGAGGTAAATTCTTCCTTTGCCGAACATGCTTCAAGCCTTGTTACCTACAAGACCATGCCAAGCAGGCAATACACCAAAGGGCTGAGCTTTAATTCGGAATTGGTAACCCGCAGGGATGTTGAATTTTTCAGTTATGTCCTGGTTAATGCCAATGAAACCACGCATGGGAAATTAGCCGTATCCCTTGGGCTGACACCCGTAACACATGATGGGCGCTGGCGTTTGTATGCGGTCAATGGGCGCGATTGAAGATGGAGTAGCAACTGCGCAATTCAGGTTGATGCGCCTTTGAAATGAAAATTGAATTACGCCGAGGGCGGCGGGTTTTGCTGGATGCGCTTCCTGATTTTGCCCACGACGCGCATCTCACAGGCCTTGCAATCGAATTGCAAGGCCAGCTGTTCCTTACCGTTGACCAGCATCATCGGCTCGGCGCGCACCTGCCCCTGCACTCCCACCACACCCTTAGCCTGTTTCGGGCACAGACTCAGCGAATAGCGTATGCAATGGCGGGTGATCATCAGCGATACCTCACCCGTTTCCTCGTGCTGCTCATAGGCTGCGGCAATCAACTTCACGCCATATTTCGCGTAGAAAGCACGCGCTGCCGAGTTATATACATTGGCAAGATAGGACAGCGTTTCCTCCGGATAAATGGATGGCGGCTCCACGGCGGACTTGCGCTGCGGGTGCACATAAGCGGCGAGCCGCGCGGCTTCGAGTTTCTCCACCGCATCGCGGCGCAGCTTGTTCACCAAGGAACTCGGCACAAACCAAGGTTGGCTCCAGTTGATGGTGATTGCGTTTAACTCGGATTGCCCATCAGGCCGTTCGTGGCCTCGCAGAGGTTCTCGCATCCTTTGGGTGTGAGCTTGTCCAGGCCGTTCGTGGTGAGCTTGTCGAACCACATGCGCTGTAAACCCATGCCCTTCGACTGGCTCAGGGCGAACGGGTACAGGAAAGCTACTTCCGGCTAAGCCTGATGCGCAACCTGAAATCAACTCAAAATCGGTATTGCCGAAACGCGACAACTGCTCGCACAATGCTGCTTCGGCCTCAGCAGGGTGCTGCGCCGGCTGCTTGTCGAATGTGGCCGTGGCAGTCGCGGCGATGCCGTCTTCGTCTTGTAGCGTGAGCGAGAAACCATCGGCGGTTTCGGCGAATGTAGCGCTTATGCCGATGCGGCGCTCAGCAGATTTTTTGGCAAGCGCCTGTTCCCATACATGGTCGCGGTTACGGTTGATCGATAGCCCTGTTCTCAGTCCGGGCAGGTTTCCGGTGGACTCATTCGGAAACACGCGCCACAAATTATCTGATTTACCGATGCGCTCGACCACATTCGCCTGCATGCCGATGACTCCGCGCTGGTGCAGGTAGTTCAACCCGTCGCCGTTGGCCAGCAGCTCGTTCGCTTCCAGCTCGAACCAGTCGGGGCCGATGCGTGTCACCGTGCCCAATGGCAGGCCGACAAAGGTGGGCGTATCAAAGGCGCCGATGTCGGCTTGCCGTCCGCGCGAAAAATAATCCGTCGCGCCGCGATGAAATGTCTTGTCCGGATTCGGCGTGAACAGCAGTTGCGTGCGCCCGCTCGATGCCGCTTGCAGCCCTGGCTGTTCGGCCAGTACCGCATCGAGCAGTTGGCGGTAATGGCCGGTGATATTCTTGACGTAGGGCGCATCCTTGTAGCGCCCCTCGATCTTGAAGCTGCGCACTCCAGCGGCGATCAGCGCGCGCAGGTTGGCGCTCTGGTTGTTATCCTTCAGTGACAGCAGATGCTTCTCAAAGGCGACCACGCGCCCCTGTGCATCCTGCAAGGTGTAGGGCAGACGGCAGGCCTGCGAGCAATCGCCCCGGTTCGCACTGCGCCCGGTGTGGGCGTGGCTGATGTAACACTGGCCGGAATAGGCCACGCACAACGCGCCGTGGATGAAGTGTTCGAGGACGGTGTCGGCGGGAACAGCGGCGCGTACTGCCGCGATTTCTTCGATGGATAATTCACGTGCCAGCACGAGCTGCGAAAAACCCACATCGGCGAGGAAGCGCGCCTTCTCCGGCGTGCGGATATCGCACTGGGTCGAGGCATGCAAGTCGAGTGGCGGCAAATCCAGCTCCAGCAGCCCCATATCCTGCACAATCAGCGCATCCACCCCCGCATCGTATAATTCATAAACCAGCTTGCGCGCCGCTTCCAGCTCGGCATCGTGCAGAATGGTGTTGAGGGTGGCGTAGATGCGCACATGAAAGCGGTGCGCGAA
>JAHFRC010000018.1 GCA_023259015.1 Nitrosomonadales bacterium
CCGGCAAGGGCCTGAAAGACGCAGTAAATTAATATTCTTTCGGGTGCTTAGCTCAGCTGGTAGAGCGTCGCCCTTACAAGGCGAATGTCGGCGGTTCGATCCCGTCAGCACCTACCAGATTTAATTTTCAAAAGGGCTAGGTTGGTTCCTGGCCCTTTTTCTTGTCTGGGCTTGTAACTTAATTACCCTTTTTAAAACCCGTTGAAGTGCGGCGTTGCCGCACTTTGTTTTTGAAGGCAATATTTTTGTTTTAATAAGAATCAGCTATTTTTTGAGAAAATCCAGTATGCCAATTATTACCTTGCCGGATAGTTCGCAACGCAGTTATGCGCTACCCATTACCGTCGCCGAAATTGCGCAAAGCATTGGCGCCGGCTTGGCGCGCGCCGCGCTGGCGGGCAAGGTGGATGGAATACTGGTTGATACATCGCACCTGATTTCTGCCGATGCGTCCTTGTCCATCATCACAGACAAGGATGCGGAGGGGCTCGAGCTTATCCGCCATTCCACTGCGCATTTATTGGCTTATGCGGTGAAGGAACTATTTCCTGAAGCGCAAGTGACTATTGGGCCGGTGATTGAAAACGGATTTTATTATGACTTCTCTTATGCGCGGCCCTTTACACCGGAGGACTTGGCGGCAATAGAGAAACGCATGGCAGAGCTGGTGAAACTGGATTTGCCCATCGTGCGCCGTGTGTTGCCACGCGACGAGGCGGTGGCGTATTTCAAGCGCATCGGCGAGCACTACAAGGCGGAAATTATTTCTTCTATTCCGGCAGATCAAGAGGTGTCGCTGTATAGCGAGGGCGAATTCACCGACTTGTGCCGCGGCCCGCACGTGCCGTCCACCGGCAAACTCAAGGTGTTCAAGTTGATGAGCGTAGCGGGGGCCTATTGGCGTGGAGACCACCGCAACGAAATGCTGCAGCGCATCTATGGCACGGCCTGGGCGAAGAAGGAAGACCTTGATGCCTACCTGCACCGGCTGGAAGAAGCGGAGAAGCGCGACCACCGCAAGCTGGCCAAGCAACTCGACTTGTTCCACATGCAGGATGATGCGCCAGGTATGGTGTTCTGGCACCCCAACGGCTGGACCATCTGGCAGGAAGTCGAGCAGTATATGCGCACCAAGTTCCGCGAGTATGGCTATCTGGAAGTGCGCACGCCGACCATACTGGATCGCACACTGTGGGAAAAATCCGGGCACTGGGAAAATTACCGCGACAACATGTTTACCACCCATTCGGAAGCGCGCGATTATGCGGTGAAGCCGATGAATTGCCCCGGCCACGTACAGATTTTCAATCACGGCCTGCACAGCTACCGCGACCTGCCGATGCGTTTGGCCGAGTTTGGTTCGTGCCACCGCAATGAGCCTTCCGGTTCGCTGCATGGTTTGATGCGCGTGCGCGGTTTTATCCAGGATGACGCACATATTTTTTGCGCCGAGCGCCAGATTGAAAGCGAGGTGGCGGATTTCATCGTGATGCTGCAAAAAATATATGCGGATTTCGGTTTCAACGATGTGCTGGTGAAGCTGTCCACGCGCCCGGAGAAACGCGTCGGTTCCGATGAGACTTGGGACAAGGCGGAGACGGCGCTGGCTGCCGCGCTCAAGCAAAACAAGCTGGAATATGACTTACAACCGGGTGAAGGGGCGTTCTACGGCCCCAAGATAGAATTTTCGCTGAAGGATACGCTGGGGCGCGTGTGGCAATGCGGCACCATCCAGCTGGATTTCAACCTGCCGGTGCGCCTGGGTGCGGAATATGTGGACGAGGACAATACGCGCAAGGCGCCGGTGATGCTGCACCGCGCCATCCTGGGTTCGCTGGAGCGTTTCATCGGCATTCTCATCGAACATCACGCCGGAGCCTTTCCGCTGTGGTTGTCGCCGGTGCAGCTGGTGGTGATGAATATCTCGCAGGCGCAGGAGGATTACACCGCTTGGGTGGCCAATACTTTGCGCGAGGCTGGCTTCCGCGTGCAGATAGATTTGCGCAATGAGAAGATTACCTATAAAATACGCGAACATAGCTTGCAGAAATTGCCTTACCAACTGATTGTGGGGGACAAGGAAGTGGCTGCGGGTCTGGTTGCCGTGCGAAACCGTAAAGGTGAGGACCTTGGGCAGATGCCGGTGCAGGCGTTGATGCAACGCCTGCAATCGGAATTGCAAACGGGCAGCGCGGTTTAATTTTTTGGAGAAACTACAATAGCTCAAGAAAAAGCACAACGCCTCAACGAGCAAGTAACAGCACCTCGAGTGCGGCTGGTTGGTGCAGAAGGGGAGCCGCTCGGTATTGTGGCAGTCGCGGAAGCGATACGTCTGGCCGAGGAAGCTGAATTGGATCTGGTGGAAATTGCACCCATGGCGGAGCCGCCGGTGTGCCGCATCATGGATTATGGCAAGTTCAAGTACGCCGAGAGTAAAAAGCAGCACGAGGCCAAACTTAAACAAAAGCAGGTACAGATCAAGGAAGTCAAATTCCGTCCCGGCACGGACGAAGGTGATTACAACATCAAGTTGCGCAACCTGATCCGCTTTCTGGGTGAAGGTGACAAGACCAAGGTCACTTTGCGTTTCCGTGGCCGCGAGATTGCGCATCAGGGTCTCGGTATGCGCCTGCTGGAGCGGGTTAAGGCCGATCTGGATGATTATGGCACTGTGGAGCAGTTTCCCAAGATGGAAGGCCGCCAGATGGTGATGGTGCTGGGGCCCAAAAAGAAATAGATACTATAGAGTTAACGTTGCGCCGGTTAAGGGACTGGCTGGAGCGGTGGTGCAGTAGACAGTCCCAAACAAGTGGTTCCAGGTTTTTAAGCGTTCCTGTCAGGAACCTCCTGGCGCCATCAAATTATGGAGTTACCATGCCTAAAATGAAAACCAAGAGCGGTGCCGCCAAGCGTTTCAAGGTGCGTGCCGGTGGTAGCGTGAAGCGCTCGCAAGCGTTCAAGCGCCACATTCTCACCAAGAAGACTACCAAGAACAAACGTCAATTGCGCGGCACTACTGAAGTTCACGCATCCAACACGGCGTCCGTGCGCGCCATGATGCCTTACGCATAAGGAGTGGGACATGCCAAGAGTTAAACGTGGTGTAACGGCGCGTGCGCGCCACAAAAAAGTTCTGGATCAGGCCAAGGGATACCGCGGCCGCCGCAAAAATGTCTATCGCATCGCAAAAGAAGCGGTGATGAAAGCAGGGCAGTATGCCTACCGTGACCGCCGTCAACGCAAGCGCCAATTTCGCACCCTGTGGATTGCGCGTATCAATGCAGCGGCGCGCGAGCAGGGACTGAGCTACAGCGTGTTCATGAACGGCCTGAAAAAAGCCGCGATTGAAATAGACCGCAAGGTGCTGGCGGACATGGCAGTGTTTGACAAGGCTGCATTTGCGCAGATTGTCGTGCAGGCCAAAGCCAGCCTCGGCGTGTAACTTTCACGTTGCATGAAAAAGGAGGCGTTAAGCCTCCTTTTTTGTTTGTGAAATTTCTTTCTGGATGTTTGATGCAAGAACTACAGCAAATTCTTGATGACGCGCTAAAAAATTTTGCTGCGATAGAAGATGCCGCCGCGTTGGAGAACGCCAAGGCGTGCTATCTCGGCAAAGAAGGCAGCCTGACCAGTTTGTTGAAGGGTTTAAGCAAACTCTCTGTGGAAGAACGCCCTGCAGCCGGTGCTCGCATCAATCAGGTCAAGCAGCAGATCGAAGCGGCGCTGCAAGCACGGCGCGATGCCATTCAGCAACATACCTTGCAAGTCAAGCTGGCTGCGGAGGCGCTGGATGTAACCCTGCCTGGACGCGGAGCAGGCGTTGGGGGATTGCACCCTGTGACGCGCACTTTGGAGCGTATCGAGACACTGTTTCACTCTATCGGCTATGCCGTGGCGGAAGGCCCGGAGATCGAGAGTGATTTCTACAATTTCACTGCGCTGAATATTCCGGAAGACCATCCGGCGCGCGCCATGCACGATACTTTCTACATTGATGAGCAGCATGTACTGCGCACACACACTTCACCGATCCAGATCCGTTACATGCAGGCGCATGTAGCGAAATACCAGCATCTGGAGACTATGCCGGATATCCGCATCATCGCGCCGGGGCGCGTCTATCGCGTGGATTCGGACGCCACTCATTCGCCAATGTTTCAT
The DNA here is from genome assembly GCA_023259015.1 of Nitrosomonadales bacterium. Taxonomy (GTDB): domain Bacteria; phylum Pseudomonadota; class Gammaproteobacteria; order Burkholderiales; family Gallionellaceae; genus CAITJF01. Next base: position 4,162 of record JAHFRC010000018.1, read on the forward strand.
CAGGTGGAAGGATTGTGGATAGGCGAGCACGTGAGCTTCGCCGACCTGAAAGGCGTGATCACCGATTTTTTGCAAAACTATTTCGAGACGTCGAACATGCAAGTGCGCTTTCGTCCATCATTCTTCCCGTTCACCGAGCCGTCTGCTGAAATTGATATGAGCTGGAGGGGCGGGTGGTTGGAAATCGGCGGCTGCGGCATGGTACATCCGAACGTACTGAAACATGTCGGCATCGACAGCGAAAAGCATATCGGCTTCGCTTTCGGCATGGGCGTGGAGCGATTGGCCATGCTTCGCTACGGCGTGAACGATCTCAGGTTGTTTTTCGAGAACGACTTGCAATTTTTGAAACAATTTAACTGACCATGCAATTCTCTGAATCATGGCTGCGCTCTTTTGTTAACCCATCGCTTTCCAGGGAGGAACTGGCGCATCTATTGACCATGGCCGGGCTGGAAGTGGAAGAGATGACAGCGGTCGCGCCGGCCTTCGATAAGGTGGTTGTCGCGCAAGTGCTGACCAAGGACAAACATCCCAGCGCCGACCGCTTGAATGTTTTGACCGTGAATACAGGGCAGGGCGAGCCGCTGACCATCGTGTGCGGCGCGCAAAACGTCAGCGTCGGTATGAAAGCTCCCTGCGCGCTGATCGGTGCGAAGCTGCCTGGCATCGAAATCAAGCAGGCCAAGGTGCGCGGTGTCGAGTCGTTCGGGATGATGTGTTCTGAAATGGAACTGGGGTTGGCGGAAGAGAGTCATGGCCTCATGGAACTGGATGCCGATGCGCCGGTAGGGCAGAGCATACGCGAGCACCTTGATCTGGATGATTACCTGATCACGCTCAAGCTGACGCCGAACCGCAGCGATTGCCTGTCGTTATATGGCATTGCGCGCGAAGTATCAGCCTTGACGGGTGTGCCGCTACAAACCATTCCCCAAGCCAGTTTCAAGTTGGGCGGCGACCCGAGCTGCATGGTTAAAGTAGCGGCGCCCAGTGCTTGTCCGCGCTATGCAGGGCGTGTGATCACTGGGGTGAACGCCAAGGCGGCTACACCTGCTTGGATGGTGCAGCGTCTCGAGCGTTGCGGCCTGCGCAGTATCAGTGCATTGGTGGATGTGACCAACTATGTGTTGCTCGAACTGGGGCAGCCGCTGCATGCCTTTGATGTGGCGAAACTGGATGGTGACATTGAGGTGCGTTTTGCGCGTACCGGAGAGAGCTTAAAACTACTGAATGAGCAGACCGTGGAACTGCAAGAAGATATGCTGGTGATCGCTGACAGCAAGCAGCCGGTTGCCTTGGCGGGTGTGATGGGCGGCGCGGACAGCGCTGTAAGCGATGCGACTACCGACATTTTTCTGGAGAGCGCTTTTTTTACACCCGGCGTGATTGCCGGCAAATCGCGCTGTCTGGGTTTTAGTTCCGATTCTTCTTACCGTTTCGAGCGCGGTGTGGATTTTGCCGCAACACAAGTGGCTCTGGATCGTGCCACAGAATTGATCCTTGACATTTGCGGCGGAAAGGCCGAAGCGGTGGTGGAAGTGCTGGGGGAGTTGCCCGCACGCAATCCGGTAAAGCTTCGCGTGCCAAGGGTGGAGCGTTTGCTGGGCGTGAAGCTGGAGCCAGAGGATATCGCGCAGATATTGTCACGGCTGGGCATGGTGGCCAAGCTAAAGGGCGATGAATTCAGCGTGGCACCGCCCAGCTACCGCTTCGACGTCGCCATCGAAGAAGACTTGATCGAAGAAGTCGCGCGTATTTATGGCTACGAGAAAATCCAGCAAGCGCGACCGCAAGCATGCATGGGCATGTTATTGCTGGCCGGGTCGCAACGCCCTCTAGCGAAGCTGCGCCAGTCGCTGGTATTGCGCGACTATCAGGAAACCATCAACTACGCTTTTGTGGAAGCCAAATGGGAGCGCGACCTGTGCGGCAACACTGCGCCAGTCGCATTGAAAAACCCCATTGCCAGCCAGATGGGCGTAATGCGCAGCAGCTTGCTGGGGGGGCTACTTGCCGTTTTGCGCACCAATCTTGCACGCAAGCAGCCGCGCGTTCGCCTGTTCGAGGTGGGCGGTTGTTTTGCCGCCGGGGCGTGCGGCTATATACAGCACGAACGCATGGCTGGCCTGGCCTATGGGACAGCGCTACCGGAGCAGTGGAGCTTAACATCACGCAACGTGGATTTTTATGATGTAAAAGCGGATGTGGAAGCACTGTTTGCTCCGGCGACGTTAAACTTTGTGACGGCGACACACCCGGCCTTGCATCCCGGACGTTCGGCGCAAATCCTGTCTGGCGGCAAAGCCGTGGGCTGGATCGGCGAACTTCATCCGCAGTGGATGCAGCAATATGATATCCCGCAGGCTGCTGTGTGGTTCGAAGTTGACCTTGCTGCCTTAATGCAGGCCACAGTGCCACACGCGGCAGAGATTTCCAAATTTCCGCCGGTGCGACGCGATATCGCCGTCGTGGTGAACGATGGAGTGGCGGGGCAGTCCTTGCTGGAAGTTATGCGTGCTGAAAATGCTCCATTTGTTGCCGAGATTGCCTTGTTCGACTTGTATCGCGGCAAGGGCGTAGAGTTGGGCAAAAAAAGCCTTGCTTTCCGTGTGTTATTGCAAGATACTCAAAAAACATTAACAGACGTTGAAATAGACCATAGTGTTGCGCGCCTGATCGCGGTATTGCAAAAACAGGGTGCTCAATTACGTATATGAGGAGAGGGAAATGACATTAACCAAAGCTGAAATCGCAGATTTGCTGTTTGAGAAAGTTGGTTTGAACAAACGCGAGGCCAAGGATATGGTAGAAGCATTTTTTGAGGAGATCCGTATCCAGCTCGAACACGGTGAAAGCATTAAATTGTCGGGCTTCGGCAATTTCCAATTGCGCGATAAACCGCAACGTCCTGGGCGCAATCCAAAGACTGGTGAAGAAATTCCCATCACCGCACGACGCGTGGTGACTTTTCATCCCAGCCAGAAACTCAAGAGCATGGTAGAGAAGAGCTATCATGGAAAAATACACGCCTAATTCCGAATTACCCGCAATCCCGGCCAAGCGATACTTTACCATCGGTGAAGTGAGCGAACTGTGCGGTGTGAAGGCGCATGTGCTGCGCTATTGGGAGCAGGAATTTACCCAGCTCAAACCGGTCAAGCGGCGCGGCAACCGGCGTTACTATCAGCATCACGAGGTGCTGCTCATCCGCCATATTCGCCAGTTGCTGTATGAAGACGGCTTTACCATCAGCGGTGCCCGTGGCCGCCTGGATCATCTTGTCGCACAGCAAGAGGAGACGGCACAGGCGCAACTGCTGCCACTGCACATTAATCCCGCAGAATTGCGCCGCGAAATCCGCGAAATTATTGCATTGTTGCAGGCCTGAAAAGGCTCACCTTTAACCCGGGCTTGGCGTTGCCATTATAAATGGCCAACGTTGGCCTCTATCATATTTTGAGCAAATTTGCAATACGATCTCTGATATATATCTAGCCTTGGACAATTACTGTATAAAATAAAAACATTTATGCGTTTATTAAGGGATGTTTATTGGAATCCTGTTGTCTTAGTAAACGTATATAGGGAGGGCGGAGGGTTTATCATGAAACTCTATGCATCAGTGAATTGTGCCTACCGCTTGGTGTGGAAACGCGCGTGGGTTGCCATCGCCAGAAACGCCAATAAACATGGTGAATCCATGTCGACGCGTAAACTGGTTGCAGCGGCATTGATGCTCGCAACACCGCTGGCGCTTGCTGCACCGGCTGGTGGGCAGGTTAGCGCCGGTTCTGGTGCAATTAACCAAACAGGCGCGACCACCACCATTATCCAGCAAAGTCAGAACCTCGCCATCAACTGGCAAAGCTTCGGCATTGCGGCTAATGAAACGGTGCGCTTCAACCAGCCTAACGCATCATCCATCGCACTCAACCGCGTGTTAGGCCAGGATCCCAGCCAGATTTTCGGCAACCTCAGTGCAAACGGCCAAGTATTCATTTTAAATCCCAACGGCGTGCTGTTCGGCGCCGCAGCACAAGTAAATGTCGGCGGCTTGGCAGCTTCGACGCTCAGCCTGAACGACGCCGATTTTTTGGCGGGCAAGTACAGCTTCAGCAAGATTGGCGTAGTTGGAAGTGTCGTTAATCAAGGTGAACTCACCGCCGCGAATGGCGGCTATATCGCCTTGCTCGCACCGGAAGTGCGCAATGAAGGCGTAATCACTGCCACTTTCGGCACGGCATTACTTGCCGCAGGCGACAAGGTCACGCTCAACCTCAACAATGGCTCGTTGCTTACATACAGTGTAGATAAGGGTTCACTTAACGCGCTGGCAGAAAACAGGCAACTCATCCAGACCGACGGCGGGCAAGTGATCATGTCTGCCAAGGCTGCCGATGCACTCAGCACTGCTGTAGTCAATAACACCGGCATTATCGAAGCACGCACCATTCAAAACCATGGAGGCGTCATCAAGCTGCTGGGCGATATGCAAAGCGGCCTGGCAAATGTCGGCGGCACGCTGGATGCTTCAGCTCCCAATGGCGGCGATGGAGGATTCATCGAAACCTCCGCCGCGCACGTCAAGGTAGCCGATGCCGCTCGTGTGACTACGGTTGCACCCGCTGGCAGCAACGGCACATGGCTGATTGACCCGAATGACTATACCATCGCTGCGTCGGGCGGTGATATTACAGGTGCAACACTCTCGACCAATCTCGGCACGGGTAATGTCAGCATCCTGAGCAGCAGCGGGGCCGGGGGTTCGGCGGGTGCTGTGAATGTGAACGATGCGGTGACTTGGTCTGCCAATAAACTCACCCTTAACGCCCAAAACAACATCAACATCAACGCCAACCTGAACGGCTCTGGCACGGCCAGCCTTGCACTGGAGTATGGGCAAGGCGCGCTGGCATCAGGCAACACCAGTGACTACATCATCCATGCCGCAGTCAACCTTCCCGCTGGTTCCAACTTCAGCACCAAGCTGGGTTCGGATGGCACAACCAAAAACTACACCGTCATTACCAGTTTGGGTGCGGCGGGCAGTACCACTACCACTGATTTGCAGGGCATGAATGGCAACCCGGCTCTTAACTACGCCCTCGGTGCAAACATTGGCGCCACGGCTACCAGTGGCTGGAATAGTGGTTCAGGCTTCGCGCCGATCTCTCTCGGCGGCACGTTCGATGGCTTGGGCCATATCATTTCCAACCTTACCATAAACCGGCCAGCGGCAAATAATGTAGGACTGTTTGGGACGACACTTTCAGGCAGCACCGTTCGGGATGTGGGGTTGGAGGGCGGCAGCGTGACCGGACTTAACTATGTCGGCGGGCTGGCCGGATCTAACTACGGCAGCATCAGCAACAGCTATGCCGCATGCAGCGTGACCGGGGGCCTTAACGGAAGAGTTGGTGGATTGGTGGGGCAGAACAACAAAACCATCAGCACCAGTTATGCCTCTGGTACTGTGACGACGGGTACTAACGGCTACGCTGGCGGACTGGTGGGGTACAACAACTTTGGCGGCCCTATTTCTAGTACTACATATACTGATATCAGCAACAGCTACGCAACCGGCAGTGTAACCAGTAGCGTTAACGGCTTCGCCGGCGGACTGGTGGGGATTAACAACTCCAACATCCATTACAGTTATGCATCTGGCAGCGTAAGCGGAGCCGGAACTAACAGGGGGCTGGTTGGATTCAACGTTCCCGGAAGCTGGTACAGCTTCTGGGATAAGGATACTTCTGGCCAAACAACCAGCAGTTCCAGTTATGACATGGGCAAGACTACCGTGCAGATGATGACACAGACAACCTTCACCAGCCAGGGATGGGACTTCACCAACATCTGGTGGATGTCCGATACCAGCACCCGCCCCTTCCTGCGCATGGAATACAGTACCACTATCAACAACGCTCACCAGTTGCAGTTGATGGCAATGAATTTGTCGGCTAACTACACTCTTGGCGCGAATATTAATGCCTCTGGAACCGCGTTGGCAGCGGGCATGGGAGGCAGCGCAGGTTTCGCACCGATTGGCAGCAACGGGACACCATTCACCGGCAACTTCGACGGAATGAACTACACCATCAGTGGCCTGACCATCAGCCGCCCATCCACAAATTATGTCGGCCTGTTCGGGTATGTTGATGCTTCCACCCTCAGCAATGTTTCGGTTGCGGGTAATGTGACCGGATACGATTATGTTGGCGGCCTGGTCGGAAAAACCAACAACTCGAGCACCATCAGCAATGTAACCAGTTCTGCCACAGTAACCGGTAACGCAAATGTCGGCAGTATCGTTGGTTTGAATGACCCGAGCACTCTCAGTAATGTGTCAGCCAGCGGTATTGTAACAGGTGTTACCAATGTCGGCGGTATAGTGGGATGGAATGATTCCAGCGCCATTAACGGCGCAACTTTTTCCGGCACAGTAACAGGCCTTGCCGGTTCTGATAGCGTGGGTGGTTTGATTGGAAAAAATTCAGGCGCCAGCAATATCAGCAATGTTTTTGCGGGCGGCACCGTTAGCGGCTCGGCTAATACGGGTGGAGTGATTGGATCAAATAGTTCCGCTACGGTCAGCGGGTTATGGAATACGGAATCTTCTGGCCCTGTCAACGCGATTGGCGGCGGCAGCGTAACAAATGTTGCTGGTTTGACCGGTTTGACACTTGCTCAAACTTATCAACAAGCATTTTATCCTGGCTGGGATTTCGTTAATACATGGCGCATCTACGAAGGCCATACCGCGCCTTTGTTGAAATCACTGTTGAAACCGTTAACCATCACGGCAGATAACGTTAGCAAAGCATACGATGGTACGTCGGTCGGCTTGACGGGCGTGGTTTATTCCGACCCCACAGCGGCTGGTTCATCCAACCTGTTCGGAGTGGGAACTCCTTATGGTGCAGTCACCAAAAACAATATTGGTGTGTATGCCGCAGACATTTGGTCAAACCAGCAAGGATATGACATTACTATTGTAGGTGGCACGCTCACAGTTACCAAAGCCGCATTGAGTATCGGCGGCATCACCGCAGCCAACAAAATCTATGATGGCACCACCGCAGCGACCTTGGCGGGCACGGCAACATTTACAACTTTGGTTACGGATGCCGTCACCCTTACGGGTACTGGTATTGGTGTGTTCTCCAATAAAAATGTTGGTATCGGCAAAGCTGTCACCGTCAGTGGATTTAACCTGAGTGGCGCGGATGCAGGCAATTACACGCTGCTTCAACCAACCGGGCTGACGGCAGATATTGCTGCCAAGACACTTTCTTTGGCAGGCGTCCCGGTTGCGGCGAGCCGGGTTTATAACGGTACGCTCACCACCACGGTCAGCGGAGCGACCTTGAGCGGGGTAGTGGCCGGAGACGCTGTCACCTTGGGTGGGCTCTTCGCGGACAAGAATGCAGGCACAGGCAAGGCTGTAACCCTCGCATTGTCAGGCACGAGCGCGGGCAACTACAGCATCGTCCAGCCCGGCGGCATCACCGCCGACATCACCGCCCGCGCATTGACCATTGCCGCCGCTGGCGTGAGCAAGGTATACGACGCTGGCACAAATGCAACCGTGACACTGACTTCCAGCGGCAAACTGGCGGCTGATATTCTTACCGCCGCCTACACGAGTGCTTCCTATCTTGACAAGAACGCGGGCACCGCCAAGACCATCAATGTATCGGGCATCACCCTGTCCGGTGCGGATGCAGCCAACTACACCTACAATACCACGGCGACGACCACGGCGAACATAACCAAGCGGAACCTCGCGGTCACCGGCGTAACCGCGAACAGCAAGGTATATGACGGCACTACTGCCGCCGCCTTAAGCGGAGCAACCATCACTCCATTGGGAACAGACGTTGTCACCTTGGGTGGCGGCAGCGGTGTATTCAACAACAAGAATGTTGGCACCGGCAAAGCCGTCACTGTCAGTGGCTATACCATTACTGGCGGCGCGGATGCGGGCAACTACAACCTGCTTCAACCGACCGGGCTGACCGGAAGCATAACCAAACTTGCATTGACGCTATCGGGCGCCCCGGTTGCGGCGAGCAAGGTATATGACGGCACCAGAACGGCATCCATCGGCGGGGCGACACTGACCAATGTGGCACTTGGAGATACTGTCATTCTGGGTGGATTGTTTGCGGACAAGAATGTGGGGACAAACAAGGCGGTGACGCTCGCGTTGTCAGGCGCGGATTCAATCAATTACAGCATTGCGCAGCCGGGCGGGATAGTTGCCGATATCACCGCTAAAGTGCTGTCTTTGGCAGGCGTCCCGGTTGCGGCGAGCCGGGTTTATAACGGTACGCTCACCACCACGGTCAGCGGAGCGACCTTGAGCGGGGTAGTGGCCGGAGACGCTGTCACCTTGGGTGGGCTCTTCGCGGACAAGAATGCAGGCACAGGCAAGGCTGTAACCCTCGCATTGTCAGGCACGAGCGCGGGCAACTACAGCATCGTCCAGCCCGGCGGCATCACCGCCGACATCACCGCCCGCGCATTGACCATTGCCGCCGCTGGCGTGAGCAAGGTATACGACGCTGGCACAAATGCAACCGTGACACTGACTTCCAGCGGCAAACTGGCGGCTGATATTCTTACCGCCGCCTACACGAGTGCTTCCTATCTTGACAAGAACGCGGGCACCGCCAAGACCATCAATGTATCGGGCATCACCCTGTCCGGTGCGGATGCAGCCAACTACACCTACAATACCACGGCGACGACCACGGCGAACATAACCAAGCGGAACCTCGCGGTCACCGGCGTAACCGCGAACAGCAAGGTATATGACGGCACTACTGCCGCCGCCTTAAGCGGAGCAACCATCACTCCATTGGGAACAGACGTTGTCACCTTGGGTGGCGGCAGCGGTGTATTCAACAACAAGAATGTTGGCACCGGCAAAGCCGTCACTGTCAGTGGCTATACCATTACTGGCGGCGCGGATGCGGGCAACTACAACCTGCTTCAACCGACCGGGCTGACCGGAAGCATAACCAAACTTGCATTGACGCTATCGGGCGCCCCGGTTGCGGCGAGCAAGGTATATGACGGCACCAGAACGGCATCCATCGGCGGGGCGACACTGACCAATGTGGCACTTGGAGATACTGTCATTCTGGGCGGATTGTTTGCGGACAAGAATGTGGGGACAAACAAGGCGGTGACGCTCGCATTGTCAGGCACGGGCGCCGGCAACTACAGCATCACCCAGCCAGGCGGTTTAACCGCCAATATTACTGCCCGTGCATTGACTGTTACTGCGGCTAACAAGACCAAGCTGTTCGGGACTGCAAATCCTGCGTTGACCTATACAGTGGGTGGTTTGGGATTGGTTGCAGGAGATACATTGGCTACGGTGTTCACCGGGGTGTTGACAACGACGGCAGGAGTGTCCAGCCCGGTTGGAAGTTATGCGATCACCCAAGGGACATTGGCTGCTAATTCGAACTACCTCATCAGTACTTTTATTAATGGGGTGCTGACTATTCAATGAGGAATGGGTGTTCGATATCAAAGCTAAATGCCCTAACTGCCCTGCTTCTCATACAACTTAATTTTGTTGTGCATGCGGCGCCAGCCCTTCCCGATTCCGGGCAGACAATGCGTGAACTGCAACAGCAACCAGAGTTGAGCGCGCCAAAAACAACCACCCCATTGCGTCTCGAAGAGGAAGCCACCGCATCAAAAAGTGTAGCCGTTGATGATGCGCGAATTGAGGTAAAAGCAGTTAAAGTAACCGGTAATACTGTATTTCCGGCGGATGAACTGGAAGCGCTGGCAACCAACCTGATTGGCGGCGAACATACGCTTGCCGAACTTGAAGCAGTTGCCATGCGCATCACCACCCACTACCGCGAACGCGGCTATGTCATAGCGCGCGCCTACATTCCCGTGCAGGAAATAAAGGAAGGCGTGGTGGCAATCAGCGTGATGGAAGGAAGAATCGGCGAGTGGCGCGTTAACAATCGATCTCGGTTGTCCGATGAGCGTGCCAATAACTATTTGAACGGCATCAAAAGTGGCGATACGCTGCAAGCAAAACCTGTAGACCGCGCGATATTGCTACTGAATGATATGCCTGGTGTGGGTAGCGCGCGTGCCACCCTGCAGCCTGGCGCCAGTGTCGGCACATCCGATTTATTGATAGAGCTTGACCCTTCTACACCCTATGCCGCCAGCGCCGAGCTGGATAATTACGGTAACTACTACACCGGAGAGTATCGTTTGGGAGGTATATTGGCACTGAATAGCCCGCTCAAGATTGGCGATCAGATTACATTGCGTGCCATGACTACTGATCAGGATATGACTTATGCACGGTTAGCGTACCAGGTTCCGGTTGGTGGCAGTGGTTTGAAGCTGGGTGTGGCTTATTCCGATGTTGGTTATCGTTTGGGAAAGGAATTTGCTGCATTGCAGGCACATGGTACAGCCACCAGCAGCAGCCTGTTTGCGGTGTATCCGTTCATCCGCAGTCTGACCAGCAATTTCTCCGGTACTTTTACTTTGGAAGACAAAAAGCTTAATGACCGGATTGATGCGACCAGTACTTTTGCCGATAAGCGTGTGCTACTGGTCAATTTTGGCTTGGCAGGCAATCATCAATCCGCAACGGGCGGTGCGGGCGCCACTTCGTTTGATCTCTCGCTGGTGAAGGGCAACCTTAGCATGGATGCGGACTCGCTGGCGCATGACAATTTGTTGTGCAACGGCGCATTTACACGGCTGGCGTACAGCATCAATCACCAGCAACGGCTGACAGATACCAACTCGTTATCGCTTTCTTTGTCAGGCCAACAAGCTAGCAAAAACCTCAATTCCTCCGAAAAATTTTCCTTGGGTGGCGCCAATGCAGTACGTGCTTTCCCGCAGGGTGAAGGCGACGGTGATGAAGGCTGGCTGGTAAATATGGAGCTGCGCCATGACTTCACGCCTGCCCTGCAAGGCGCGATGTTTTACGATGCTGGGTCGGTGAGCATCAACCGTAATCCATTCGTTAGCGGAACCGCTAATACCCGCAGCATTTCCGGTGCCGGGTTGGGTGCAAATGCAACCATGGCCGGCGTGCAAATCAAAACTTATTTGGCATGGCGCACCAGTGGAGGCTTGCCAATTGCCGAGCCAGCTACGCTCAATCGCAACCCGAGGCTTTGGCTGCAAGCAAGCAAACAGTTCTGAAATTGCGCCCAGCGGCCATTAATTATTTCGATATCAACTCCCTCAGCACATACGGCAGTATTCCGCCGTGGCGGTAGTACTCCACTTCAATCGGCGTATCGATGCGTAGCAGCAGTGGTACTTGCTGCAAGCTGCCGTTTTTGCGGCGAATGGAAAGCACAACATCCTGTTGCGGTTTCAGATTCTCGTCAATGCCGCCGATGTCGAAAATTTCCTCGCCGGTCAATTGCAATGCGGCGACATTTATATCTCCCTTGAACTGCAAGGGCAGCACGCCCATGCCCACCAGGTTGCTGCGGTGGATGCGCTCGTAGGATTTTGCAATCACCGCTTTCACGCCCAGCAATTGCGTGCCCTTGGCCGCCCAGTCGCGGCTGGAGCCGGTGCCATATTCCTCACCGGCGAAAATCAGCGTAGGCGTGCCGTCTGCAATGTGCTTCATTGCTGCGTCGTAAATTGCTATCTGCTGGTTGTTATACAGCGTATAGCCGCCTTCCGTGCGACCGCCGTCTTCCTTGAGCTGCAGCATCAGGTTCTTGATGCGCACGTTGGCGAAAGTGCCACGCATCATCACCTCGTGGTTGCCGCGCCGTGCGCCGTAGCTGTTGAAATCCTTGAGCGCCACGCCCTTGCCTTGCAGATATTTGCCTGCCGGGGTGGCGGGCTTGAAGCTGCCCGCCGGGCTGATGTGATCGGTGGTGACCGAGTCACCGAGGATGGCCAGTGCCCTAGCATTGCGGATTTCCTTGATGCTGTCCATACTCATGTTGAAGCCATCGAAGAACGGCGGGCGTGCGATGTAAGTGGAATCGTCCCACTGATACAGGTTTCCGGTGGGTGCGGGAATCGCATTCCACAGCGGCAGGTTTTTGGTCAGGTCACTATACAGCCTGCGATACACCGCCGGATCGGACGCATATTTGATGACGGTTTGCACTTCTGCGCTGTTCGGCCAGATGTCTTTCAGATATACCGGCTCGCCATTCTTGCCGGTGCCCAGCGGTTCGCTATCCAGATTGATATTGACCCTGCCCGCAATCGCGTAGGCCACCACCAGCGGCGGCGATGCAAGGTAGTTGGCCTTGATGTTGGCATGAATGCGCGCCTCGAAGTTGCGGTTGCCGGAGAGCACGGCGGCGGCGATCAAATCATTGGTGACGATGGCTTCTTCGATGTTGGCATCCAGCGGACCGGAATTGCCGATGCAGGTGGTGCAGCCGTATGCCGCCAGGCTGAAACCGAGCTGTGCCAAAGGTTCCAGCAGTCCGGCGGCCTTCAGGTATTCCGTCACCACGCGCGAGCCGGGGGCGAGTGAAGTCTTGATGTGCGGCGCAACACGCAACCCTTTAGCCATGGCCTTCTTCGCCAGCAGGCCTGCCGCCAGCAGCACGCTCGGGTTGGAGGTGTTGGTACAGCTCGTAATTGCGGCGATCAGTACATCGCCGTGGCCGACGTTGACCATAGTCTGTGTTGCTTCCATACCCTGCGAGTGCAACGCCGGAGTCGGATGGCTGTCCATCATCTCGATTTCGCTGGCCGCGCTGCTGCTGTGGCTGCCTGCGGCGGGCTTGCCGGAAGGTGCGCTGCTGCTGTCTGTCAAGCCACCTCCTGCGACCTGGATGCACACCTCGCCGCTGTATTCGTGCAGTGGGGTGGCGTAGCTCTGGCCCAGTTCGGCGGACGGTTTGTTGAAGCCGTTTTCCACCACCGGTTTGCTGAACAGCGTATTGAAAGTTTCGCGCATCGCGGACAGCGGCACGCGGTCCTGCGGACGTTTCGGCCCGGCCAGCGAAGGCTGGATGCTGGCGAGGTCGAGCTCTGCCACGCTGCTGTAATCGACGCTGCCTGCCTGCGGAATGCCGTATAAGCCCTGCGCCTTGAAATACGAAGAAAGCGCATTCACTTCCTCATCGCCGCGCCCGGTGTAGCGCATATATTCCACCGTCACATCGTCCACCGGGAAGAAGCCCATGGTTGCGCCATATTCCGGCGCCATGTTGGCAATCGTGGCGCGGTCGGGAATGGTGAGCGCAGCGGCGCCCTCGCCGAAAAACTCTACAAACTTGCCGACTACTTTTTGCTTGCGCAGCAACTCGGTGACGGTCAGCACCAGATCAGTGGCGGTCACACCCTCGCGCAGCTTGCCCTTGAGATGCATGCCCACCACGTCCGGCGTGAGGAAATACACCGGCTGGCCAAGCATGCCGGCTTCCGCTTCGATGCCGCCCACGCCCCAGCCCACCACGCCGATGCCGTTGATCATGGTGGTATGGGAATCTGTGCCGACCAGCGTATCCGGGTAATACACCCCATCCTTTTGCTGCACACCGCGCGCCAGGTATTCGAGGTTCACCTGGTGCACGATACCCACACCGGGCGGCACCACCTTGAATGTGTCGAACGCCTGCATGCCCCACTTCATGAACTTGTAGCGCTCGCTGTTGCGCTCGAATTCCATTTCCATGTTGAGCCGCAACGCATCAGGGCGGTTGTAATAATCCACCTGCACCGAATGATCCACCACCAGGTTCACCGGTACCAGCGGCTCGATCAGCTTCGGATTGTGGCCCAGCTTCGCAGCGGCATCGCGCATGGCGGCGAGGTCGGCCAGCAGCGGCACGCCGGTGAAATCCTGCAACACGATGCGCGCCACCACAAACGGAATTTCCTCGCTGCGCGGCGCATTCGGCTGCCAGTTCGCCAACTGGCGGATGTGCGCCTCGCTGATTTTCTTGTTGTCATAATTGCGCAACACCGATTCCAACACGATCCTGATGGAGACCGGTAGGCGCGGGATATTGGCAAATCCTGCGGCTTCCAGCGCAGACAGCGAATACAACGTACCCTGCTTATTGCTGGTGAGTTTGAAAGATTGGCGAGTGTTAAATAGGTTATGCATCATGGCGAGCGGATCCTGATGAAACTTCGCGTAATTAAGAGGGATGCAAATCGAATAGTTGCAATTATAGCGTGCTTGCAGTATTGCGCTCAGGTTACCAGGCGATAGGGGACTTGCAGCAGGTTGGCAACTGCACCAGCTTTTGATTCTGTGGTGGGCGGTATTGGTTTCGAACCAACGACCCCTGCCGTGTGAAGGCAGTGCTCTACCGCTGAGCTAACCGCCCAATCGAGGGCGCGCATTAAATCATACTGGATGTTTGCCGGTCAATTGTTTGTGACACAGGCGAGGTGGCGTAAAATACGTACTCCTTGTTTATGATTGCAGCCATGACCATACGCACTCGTTTTGCGCCCAGCCCCACGGGATACCTGCATATTGGCGGCGCCCGCACGGCGCTGTTTTCCTGGGCTTATGCCCGCAAGCATAGCGGTATTTTCATTTTGCGCATTGAGGACACCGATGTCGAACGTTCTACACCCGAAGCGGTGCAGGCCATTCTGGACGGCATGGCATGGCTCAACCTGGATTACGACGAAGGCCCGTTCTACCAGATGCAACGCATGGAACGCTACAAGGCGGTGATCCAGCACATGCTGGCGCAGGGCAGCGCCTATTATTGCTACACCTCGCCGGCGGAGCTGGAAGCCATGCGCGAGGCGCAGCGTACGCGTGGCGAAAAACCGCGCTACGACGGGTTTTGGCGTCCGGAGGCAGGCAAAATTCTACCCGAGCCGCCGTCGGGGGTGAGACCGGTAGTGCGCTTCAAGAATCCTGCCCAAGGCGCGGTGATATGGAAAGATCTGGTGAAGGGTTATATCGAATTCGACAACAGCGAGCTGGATGATCTCATCATTGCGCGTGCGGACGGCACTCCCACCTACAATTTCTGTGTGGTGGTGGATGACTGGGATATGGGCATCACGCACGTGATTCGCGGCGACGACCATGTCAACAACACACCGCGCCAGATCAACATTCTCAAGGCATTGGGGGCGTCTGTGCCCCAGTACGCGCACCTTTCCATGATCCTTGGCGATGATGGCGCCAAGCTCTCCAAGCGCCATGGCGCGGTCAGTGTGATGCAATATGACGAGGACGGTTATTTGCCGGAGGCAGTGATCAATTATCTGGCGCGACTGGGATGGTCACACGGCGACGAGGAGATTTTCTCGGTGGAGCAGTTTTGCGCATGGTTCGATCTTGACCATATCACGCCGTCTGCTGCGCAATTCAACACCGAAAAATTAAACTGGCTTAACCAGCACTACTTGAAGCTGGCGGACAATGCGCGCCTCGTTACGCTGGTGCGTCCGCGTCTTGATGCACGCGGTGTGACCGTAAGCGCCACGCCTGAGCTGGGGGCCATCATTGCGCTCTACAAGGAACGTGTCACAACCCTCAACGGATTGGCCGATGCCGCAGAGGTGTTTTATATTGACCTGCATCCCGCCAAGGAGTTGCTGGAAACCCAACTGTCCACCGAAGCTGTGCCTGCCTTGCATGAGTTGGTGGATCGTTTCAGGGAAATAGTGTGGGATGAACAGATGATCGGTGCGGCGATAAAGGAAGCCGTCGCCAGGCATAACTTGAAAATGCCCAAGCTGGCAATGCCGTTGCGCGTGATGCTTACCGGGCAGACCCAGACCCCATCGGTTGGCGCAGTGGTGGCGTTATTTCCGCGCGAAACCGTGTTGGCGCGCATGATGCGGCATTTGCGGTAACCTCCCGATAACCAGGCTGCGTTTGCCTATGGTGCAGCAATGGTTTTGTTGCTAGATTATGAAAAAAGTAATTTATGGGTTTTTCATTTAATGTATTCTAACTGTAGCGCCTTGCCCAAGATTCGTTCACGGTATGCGGATGAATTTGAATAAGCTCCAGTGGCGCGCAATTAAGCCATAAAACAATGACTCCAGTTCCCAGCACCCCTTCCGGCAATTTATTAGCGCGCATCGTGCGCATACTTGAGTGGCACCACTTTGGGCAATTGCTGCCATTGCTGGTGTTGGCAGTTTCACTTGCAGTCACTCACATGCTGTGGGAAAGCAAGTATCAGGAAACCAAGCTGGACATGCAAATTGAATTTGATTCACACGTGCGCGAGGCCGTGCGCCATGTCGAGGATCGCATGAAAGTGTATGAGCAGATGCTGCGCGGCATAAGGGCCTTATTCGCCGCTTACGATAATGTCAGACGCGACAATTTCCATACCTACGTTGCCAGGCTGCGGCTGGAAGAAAACTATAAAGGCATCCAGGCAGTGGGTTTCGCGCCGATTGTCCCAAAGGCACAGAAGGATAAGCATGTCGCCGCCATGCGCGAAGAGGGTTTTGCCCAGTATGCTGTCCATTCCGACGGCGAACAGGAGGAATATGCGCCAACTATCTATATCGAGCCTTTCTCGGGCTCCAATATAAATGCCCTCGGTTACGATGTGCTTACCGAACCGGCACACCGTATTGCCATGGAGCAGGCGCGTGACATAAGCGATGCGGTTAATACCGGCAAGATGCTGCTAAGGGAAACTGACGGCCACCTGCGGTCCGGTTTCATGACTTTTTTGCCCATATATAAAAATGGGGTGCCGCACGATACCGTCGATGAGCGCCGTACCAATATCATTGGCTGGGTTTATTCGGTGTCGCGCATGGAGCCATTGATGACTAACATTCTCGGCGAAGCTTCCGGCACGATTGATGTTGAAATCCTGGATGGCAAGACTTTGTCGGACGAGTCCCTGATGTACGATTCAGACCCCAGCGCCAGCCATCTTGCCAGAGGCTCAAAGGATATGTTCAAGTCCGCAAAACAGATTGAGATCGCAAACCACACATGGACGCTGGCGGCGCACTCTTTGCGCACGTTTGATATGGA
Source organism: Nitrosomonadales bacterium (assembly GCA_023259015.1). Lineage (GTDB taxonomy): Bacteria > Pseudomonadota > Gammaproteobacteria > Burkholderiales > Gallionellaceae > CAITJF01. The sequence continues at coordinate 21,152 of JAHFRC010000018.1, forward strand.
ACTGGAAGGCGGCAAGCCGCAAGTTATCGCTTATGCCGGCACCGGAGCGAGCCTGATGCTGGCATTGCTTACCTGGCTGCTTGTATATGGCCGGGCGCGTGCGTTGCAGGATGCCGAGGATATAAAACAGAGCGAGTCCCGTTACCGGCAGATGTTTGAAGAAAACGCTTCCGTCGCATTTTTGCTGGACCCGGATAATGGGCGCATCGTGGATGCCAATGCCGCCGCAATCGCATTCTGGGGTTACACGATGGAAGAGTTGCGCGGCATGAACATCGCCAAAATCAGCATCGCCCCAAGCGGCAAGGTTGTCGAAGTGATGAATGCGATCAAGACTGGATCAACGCACCGTATAGAACTGTATCACCGGCTAAAGAACGGCGAAATCCGCGATGTCGAGGTATTCAGCGGCCCGATTGACTACCAGGGGAAGCACCTGCGTTATTCTATCGCCCATGACATCACAGCACGCAAGAGGGCAGAAGAGGGGTTGCGGCTCGCCTTGACCGTGTTTCACACCGTAAAAGATGCAGTGACGGTTACCGACCCTGACAACTTGATCATCATGGTCAACCCTGCTTTTACCACCATCACCGGTTACTCCCAGGAAGAGGTGATCGGCAAAAACCCGAGCATACTTTCCTCTAGAACTCATCCGCCAGTGTTTTACATAAAGCTTTGGGAAACGCTGCTCGCCACTGGCAGCTGGAATGGGGAAATTTGCAACCGCCGCAAGAACGGCGAGCTTTACACCGAGTGGCTTTCCATTAAGCTGGTACGCGACGAAAGTGGCAAGATCACCCACCATGTGGCGGTATTCCACGAAATCCTCCAGCGCAAGGCCATGCAGGAGTAAAAGTAGCATTTGGGCATTACCAATAAATTATCGTTTGCATTTTATAGCTGGCACATCGCGGTGTAGGCGCCAGGTTGATATAATGTTTGCCAGCCACATCGGTGGCCTTGCCAGACAGCAACCGCCCAAGTTGTTTACACCTATATCTCGTTTGTGACTATCCGGGTCAATGTGCTAACCATCAGTAAACTGGAGAATAGGATTCATGCATAAGAGCACATCGTATACCCTCGAAGTCAAGCCCAGGATTCCGGCGCGGTTAGCCAGGCTCGAAGAACTGGCCAATAATTTGTGGTATAGCTGGGATCTGCCCACGCGCGACCTGTTTTTTTATATCCACCGCAACCTGTGGGATAAAGTAGGCCAGAACCCAAAAGCCTTTTTGCGTAGCGTGGATGAACAGCGCCTGATTGATGCATCGGAAGACCCCGGTTTTCTGGCTAATTACAACCGTGTCCTGGCAGCCTACGATTCTTACCACCTTAACCCTGTGCACAACAACCATACCAAAGAGTTTGTGGAAAACGATCTGGTGGCCTATTTCTGTGCCGAATTTGGCTTCCACGAAAGCTTTCCGATTTACTCCGGCGGTTTGGGCATCCTGGCTGGAGATCATTGTAAATCCGCGAGCGACATGCATCTGCCGTTTGTCGGGGTCGGCCTGCTTTATCGCCGGGGTTATTTCCAGCAGACCATAGACCGGGATGGCAACCAGAATGTCATTTACACCGATTCGGAATTCGAGAACTTGCCGATTTCCCAAGTCTTGCGTGGAGATGGCACGGAAGTGCGTGTAAGCGTCGACTTGCCGGGCCGCAGGGTAGCGGTAAAAGTCTGGCAGGCGCGCGTGGGTAACGTAAAGTTATATTTGCTGGATACCGATCTCGATGAAAATTCCCTGCATGACCGTGCCATCACGCACCATTTGTACGGCGGCGACAGGAGCATGCGCCTCGAACAGGAAATTGTGCTCGGCATCGGCGGCGTTCGCGCCCTCGGGGAAATGGGCATCAGGCCGACTGTGTGGCACATGAATGAGGGGCATGCCGCATTCATGCCGCTGGAGCGCATCCGCACCCTGACGGAACAAGGCATGGATTTTCAAAGCGGGCTGGAAGCGGTGGCCGCACACACAATATTTACCACACATACACCCGTTCCCGCCGGCCATGATCATTTCAATCATGGCCTGCTGATGCCCTATTTTGAGCAGTATTGCACGCAATTAAAAATCAGCCGCGAGGAATTTCTTGCCTTGGGGCATGCTCCCGACACACCGGATTTCAACATGACCTCTTTGGCCATCCACTGCTCGCGTTTCCAGAATGGCGTGTCACGCATCCACGGCAAGGTGTCTTCCTTGATATGCGCGAAAATGTGGCCGGAAATCGAACCGGAAGAAAATCCCATGAGCTATATTACCAACGGGGTGCACATGCCGACTTTTCTGGCTAAGGAATGGTCTGAAGTATTCGTGCGTTTCCTTGGCTGGGACTGGAGCCAGCGCCTGTCCGATATTGATTGCTGGAGGCAGATAGACAGCATTCCGGATCATCAGTACTGGAGTGTGCGCGAATCGATCAAGTCGAGAATGTTGATGCTCATCCGCCATATTGTCGGTCAGCAGCACTTTCGCAATCACGGTTCGGAAGCGCATCTCGAGCGTGTGCTGAAATATGCTGATCCGGCCAACCCGAACGTGCTCACCATCGGCTTTGCGCGCCGCTTCGCAACCTACAAACGGGCAACGCTGTTGTTTGAAAACCTGGATTGGCTGCGCCAGATAATGAGCGACCCGGAGCGTCCGGTGCTGTTCATTTTTGCCGGCAAGGCGCATCCGGCGGATATTCCGGGGCAGGACTTGATCCGCCGCATCACGCAGATTTCGCGCATGCCGGAATTCGAGGGAAAGATACTGATGCTTGAAGGTTACGATCTGCGGCTCGGACGGCGCATGGTGTCCGGGGTGGATGTATGGCTGAACAACCCACTGTACCCGCTTGAGGCAAGCGGCACTTCCGGCATGAAGGCGGGCATGAACGGCGCGCTCAACCTGTCCGTAATGGATGGCTGGTGGGGTGAGGGCCATGACGGCAAGAATGGATGGGCGATCAAACCGGTTGCGGAATCATTGCCGGAAGCGCAGCGCAACCGCGAAGAAAGCCAGACGCTATATGAATTGTTGCAGGATCATGTCATTCCGGCTTATTACAACCGCAACAAGATGGGCTATTCGCCGGAATGGGTGAAAATGTCCAAGCAATCCATCGCAACCCTGCTGCCGCGTTTTAATTCCACGCGCATGGTGGATGAGTATGTGGCCAAGGCATATGTGCCCGCTACCAGGCAATACCGCAGGTATTGCGGCAACAGTTTTGAATCTGCGCGCCAAATTGCGGCCTGGAAAAATGCGGTGCGCAAGGCATGGCCCGGCGTGGCGATGAGGCTCCTGAATATTCCCCAGAAAAACATTTTATTCATGGGAGGTTTGCGCCTCGAAGTGGGCGTCAAATTGAATGGCCTCCAGCCCTCCGATGTGATGGTGGAAATGCTGATCGGGCATCAGACCAGTAAAGAAAAACTCAGAGAGTCGATGAAATACAAATTTCAGGCGCAAGGTGCCCAGAGTGGAGCAGGCGAGCATATATTTACGCTTGAGTTGATGCCGGAACTATGCGGCAAGCTTGAGTACCGCATCCGTGTTTACCCCTATCATGAAATGCTGACACACCCGCTTGAAATGGGCTGTATGCGCTGGCTTTAGCAATGCGGTTATTGTTTGCCACATCTGAAGCCGCACCACTGATCAAGACCGGCGGGCTGGGCGATGTCAGTGCCGCGCTGCCGGCGGCGCTGCATGGCATGGGCGTGGACGTGCGCATTCTGTTGCCGGGTTACCCGCAAGTGCTGAAGGCATTGCCATTCCTGCAACCTGCCGCCGACTTTCCCCTCTTACCCGGTTTTCCTCCGGCCCGCTTGCTGTCCGGCGCCATGCCGGATGGCGTACCGCTCTGGGTGATTGACTGCCCCGAGTTGTACCGGCGTGGCGGCGGCCCATACCAGGACGAGCACGGCCAAGACTGGCTGGATAATGCGCATCGCTTTGGCCTGTTGTCGAAAATCGCCGCAGTGTTGGGCAGTGCGGATTCACCGCTGGATTGGAAGCCCGATGTATTGCATTGCAGCGATTGGCAAACCGGGCTGGCCCCGGCCTATCTGCATTTTGCGCCGGATGCCGCGCCTTGTGTAATGACCATACACAATCTCGCGTTTCAGGGCATATTTCCGTTGCATACAGCTTTGGAACTGGGATTGCCTGGGGAATGCCTCCAGCCGGAAGGTGTCGAGTATTACGGCAACCTTTCCTTCCTGAAAGCGGGTTTGCATTATGCCAGCCATATCACTACCGTAAGCCCGTTCTATGCCGAAGAAATCCAGACCGATGCGTTGGGATTCAACATGCAGGGCTTGCTTGCCCATCGGCGCGGAGTTCTGAGCGGCATTCTGAACGGCATTGATACCACAGAGTGGAACCCGGCTGCCGACCCGAATCTTGTTCAGACTTACGACGCTGCCAACATAAAGGGGAAGTCCGCCAACAAACGCGAGTTGCAAAGGTACATGGGTTTGTATGCCGATCCCGATGTGCCGTTGCTGGGGCTGGTGAGCCGTTTCACGTACCAGAAGGGTTTGGATCTGGTGCTTGAAATTGCACCGCAACTGGTGGAGATGCCCGCGCAACTGGTACTGCTGGGCAGCGGCGAAGCAGGCATGCAAAGCAAGGTGCTGGAGCTTTCGCACCGTTATTCCGGGCAGGTCGGCGCTTATGTGGGTTTCGATGAAAGGCTATCGCACATGATCGAAGCAGGCGCAGATATTTTCCTGATGCCGTCGCGTTTCGAACCGTGCGGCCTCAATCAAATGTACAGCCAGCGCTATGGCACCCCGCCGGTGGTGCATGCCACCGGAGGCCTGATAGACACGGTGGTGGATTGCAATGCAGTTACGCTGAAGCGCGGTGAGGCTACCGGCTTCGTGTTTGACAGCGCGGATGCGCCTGGTTTGCTGGGTGCCGTGCGTCGTGCCGTGGCAGCCTACCGCAACAAAAAAACCTGGCGCGCATTGCAGCGCAATGGAATGGCCAAAGACTTTGGCTGGAGCAGGAGCGCTGTCGCCTACCGTGATATTTATTCACGTTTGGTGCGGTAATATTCGATAATTATGTATGGCAGGTTCTTCCGTTTGACTTCAGTCCGGGAAGGGCGATCTTGCTGCGTATGCGAATTTTTAACCATGAAACAAGCTTGAGGAATAAACGATGAAAAGAGTATTTGACTATCAGGTTGAGTGGAGCGGGCTGCAAAACAGGATGGCCTATATGTTTGATCCCAAGTCGGGGCGCACCGTCCTGCTGGCGGTCGATCACGGCTATTTTCAGGGCGCGCCGAGCGGCCTGGAAAACCTGAGGAAGACCATCGAACCGCTGCTTCCCTACTGCGATGCAATCAGCCCGACCATCGGCGGACTCAAGACGAGCATGGACCCGCGTTCGAGAACCCCGATCATCCTGCGCGCGACAGGCGGCAGCAGCATGCGGCGCTCCGATGAGTTGGACAACGAAGTCGCCACCGTATCGGTACAGGAGATCGTGCGCTGCAACGCCATCGGCTTCACCGTTTCCTGTTTCGTCGGTCTTCCGCACCAGCAGCAAACCATCGAAACCCTGGCTGCCATGTCCGACGAGGGTCACCGCTACGGCCTCATCGCCATCGGCATCACTGCCGTCGGCGCGGACCCCGTGCTAACCAAGTTCGTGAAAGGAGAAAGGGAAGACGGCGGCGAGCTAACATCTGAAGACAAGAAAGATGCGGTGCGCTATCTCAAGCACGCCTGCCGCGTGCTTTCCGAAAACGGCGCCGATGTCGTAAAGACCTACTACTGCGACGGATTCGAAGAGGTGGTCGATGCCTGCCTTTCCCCGATCGTGATTGCCGGCGGCACAAAGAGACCGACAAAAGAGGCGCTTGATTTCACCCACAAGGCGGTCAGCGCCGGTGCGGTGGGGGTCGATATGGGAAGGAACATCTTCCAGAACGAGCATCCTGTCGCCATGATCCAGGCTGTCCGGGCCATCGTGCATGGAGGAAAGAGCGTGGCCGAGGCATACGAGATGTACGAAGCAATCCGCAACGCGCGATAAATATGCACGCCAGTTTTTTGCCTGAGGAAACCGCATGAAAGTCGGAATGTATTACAACAACCGGGATGTCCGGGTGGAAGAGATGCCTGTCCCGCAAGTGGGTAAGAAGGACATCCTGATCAAGGTCAAGGCAAGCGGTATTTGCGGCAGCGACATCATGGAGTGGTACCGCATCAAGCGCGCACCGCTCGTGCTGGGCCACGAAGTGACGGGGGAAATAGTTGAGGTCGGGAGCGAAGTGAAAAAGTTTGCCCCCGGCGACCGGATCTTCACCCTGCACCATGTCCCCTGCGAGGAATGCGAGGAGTGCCTCAAGGGCCATCACACGGCCTGCCGCGACCTGCAAGGGATCAATTATTTCGAGCCGGGCGGCTTTGCGGAATTCCTGAAGGTGTCCGGCAAGAGTGTCGAGACGGGCACCCTGAAGCTGCCCCCGGAAGTTTCTTATGAAGAGGGAACCTTCATCGAACCGCTCGGGACAGTGCTGAGGGGGCTCAGGACGGCGGACATCCAGCCCGGCGAGAGCATGCTGGTTATCGGCAGCGGACTCTCCGGCCTGCTCTACGTCAAGGCAGCGCGGGCGCTCGGCGCCGGTAACATCATTGCCGCCGATATCCAGGACAACCGTCTCGATGCGGCGAGGCGGTTCAGAGCCACCCATACCGTAAACGCAGCGGAAGACGTGCCTGCCGCCGTCAGGAAAGTCAACGGCGGCCGTCTTGCGGACAAGGTGATCATCTGCACCGGCGCCCTGCCGGCCATTTCACAGGCGCTTGCCTCGGTTGAGCGCGGCGGCACAGTGCTGTTTTTTGCCGTGCCCAAACCGGGCGAGACCGTCGCCATCGATTTCAATCCTTACTGGCGCAACGATATTTCGTTCAAGACCAGCTACGGCTCCGCGCCCCTCGACCATTACCAGGCGCTCGAGTTGATCCGGAGGGGGAATATCGACGTGAAGGAAATGATTACGACGCGTCTGCCATTGAGTGATATTGCAAAAGGCTTTGCTCTGGCTGCCGAGGGCAGGGATTGTCTTAAGGTGATCATCGAGCCTTAACGGAACCAACCAGAAAAACCTACTTCACCACGAAGAGCACAGAGATCACGAAGATTTTTTATGGAGTTGCATGATATTGCGCAATTACCAGCATGGTGGAATCTACTTTTGGAATAAGCCATTGTTCTTCTTCGCGGCCTTCGTGCTCTTCGTGGTTCAGCTGTGGAATGTAGGATCAAATGGATTTCAGGGAGAAAAATCAGCATGACAAAACAAAATTCCATCTTGGGCATCATCGGCGGCAGCGGTGTGTATGACATCGACGGCTTGGTCAATAAACGCTGGGTGAGCCTGTCATCGCCATTCGGCACGCCTTCCGATGAATTGCTATGTGGAGAACTGAACGGGCAGCAACTGGTGTTCCTACCGCGCCACGGGCGCGGGCACAAGATACCGCCATCCGAAATAAACTTCCGCGCCAACATCGACGCGCTGAAACGCGCAGGCGTAACCGAAGTGATTTCCGTGAGTGCTGTGGGGTCGTTGCGCGAGCACTTGGCGCCCGGCATGTTCGTGATCGTGGACCAGTTCATCGATCGCACTTTCGCGCGCAATAAATCCTTCTTCGGCACGGGGTTGGTGGCGCATGTCTCGATGGCGCATCCGGTATGCAAACGCCTGGGCGATCACATCGAAGCGGCGGCGAAGGAAGCAGGTATTACCGCGTTGCGCGGCGGTACGTATCTGGTCATGGAAGGCCCGCAGTTTTCCAGCCTGGCGGAGTCCGAGCTATACCGCTCCTGGGGCTGCGACGTGATCGGCATGACCAACATGCCGGAAGCCAAGCTCGCGCGCGAGGCCGAGCTGTGCTACGCCACCGTGGCAATGGTGACCGACTACGATTGCTGGCACCCAGATCACGACGACGTGACGGTGGAGCAGATCATCAAGGTGCTGCTGGCGAATGCGGACAGGGCGCGTTCGCTGGTGAAGCACGTCGCGCCGAAAGTGATCGGCGATGCAAAGGGCAGCACCTGCTCTTGCCGCAGTGCGCTGGAATACGCGCTCATCACCGCACCGGAAGCGCGCGACCCGGCGAAGGTCGCGCAACTGGATGCGGTAGCAGGACGTGTGTTGAAAACTAGTTGATAGTTGGCAGTCGTTAGCCGTTAGTTAAAACAAATCTACGGCCTTTACACCGACTGCCAACCAATAACTAACGACTAATTACTAACGACTAACAACGAGGTTTATCATGCCAGTCAAATCCAGGATCAGAACCGTCCCGCATTACCCCAAGCAGGGCATCATGTTCCGCGACATCACCACCCTGCTCAAAGACCCCATCGGCTTGCGCGCCACCATAGACGAACTGGCGCGTCACTATGCCGACATGAAAATCGACAAAATTGCAGGCATCGAATCGCGCGGCTTCATTCTGGCTGCGCCGCTGGCCTATGTGCTGGGCAAGGGCTTTATTCCGATCCGCAAGAAAGGCAAGCTGCCCGCCGAAACCATCGGCCACGACTACGAACTCGAATATGGCACCGACCGCATCGAAATCCATACCGACGCGATTGAGAAAGGCGAGAAAGTGTTGCTGGTGGATGACCTCATCGCCACCGGAGGCACGGCGGAAGCGGCCTGCAAGTTGATTGAAAAGATCGGCGGCCAGATTGTCGAATGCTGTTTTGTGATTGACCTACCCGACATCGGTGGGCGCAAGCGTCTGGAGAAGCATGGGCACAAGGTGTTTGCGTTGTGTGAGTTTGAGGGGGACTAAAACAACCCATCCCAACCTCCCCTTGTCAGGGGAGGAGTCGCGTTCCTCCCCTTACAAGGGGAGGCTAGGAGGGGTTTGAAGGGAATTCATACGAGATGCGAAATGAGCAAGCAACGATTCAAGAGCGTGTGGGATGCCATAGAAAATACGTCCGGCGAAGCGGCCAACATGAAAGCGCGTGCCGATCTGATGTGCGGCAATGTGGACGTGTTCTCCATCGATACGTTGGTCAACATGCTGGCGGCGGCGTGATGAGGCTGAAGAAGTATTGGCACAAGGTGTTGGCGTTGTGCGAATTTGAGGGGGATTGGGCATGATTTTCACCGCGTCATAATCAACGTGCGAAAAATACCTTTTGGATTACGCGATGGAAGATTGCTACAACCTGATGAGGTTTCACGCGGCTTGGCTTGTGATTGCGTTTGTCCAGGATGCGGCTCAAGGCTTGTGGCACATCATGGCACAAAAAAAGTAAAGCATTTTGTGCATTACTCGACAGGGGGATGTGACAGAGGATTTGAGAGTGCGATTCATAGGGCCGCGAAACAAATTCTACTTGAACATAAAGAAATTCTAGTTCCCGCCATACAAGCAGGAACTGTTCTTTATGACAAGGGAGCCAATGTTGAAATTAGAGAAATTCAGTGCATACCTGAACGATTTGTCCAGCTTGATGAAGTAGAAGTTGAGATGAGTGTTGGAAGTGTTATTCCTGATTTAATTGTCACGGCACTAGGTAAAGAATTATACGTTGAGATTGCATATACTCATTTTGTGGATGAAGAAAAAAGGAGAAAACTTAAGGAGCTTGGCATTCCAACCTTTGAGGTGGATTTGTCAGGTTTGTCAGATGTTCCAAGCATGAGTGAACTTGCTCGACTTGTTGTTTCTGAGCCTTCTAATAGGTATTGGGTATTTAACCAAAAAGAAAGTGAATTAGCCCGACGGGTATCTACAGTCGCACAAGACAAACTGGCATTAGCAATTGCTAACGTGCAACAGATGAAAGAAGAATATCAGCGATGGGCTGAACAATACAGAAACATGACAGACGAAGAAAAATTATCTGTCGAGCTAAAAGAACTTGGCATTAGCCGGGATAATCTGCCAAGCTACCTAGGAATATTTATAAAAGGAGGGGGTTCGTTTTCTGCCCATATGCGAGTTTGGCAGACGGCCATTTTCACAAACTTTATATATAACAAAATGAGGAATTATTTTGATGTCGAGGATGTTTGTAATTGGAGTTGTCAGTTCTTTAAGCTTAAACGTGTTTTCCCAAACTCAGAGAAGGTTGCTGTATGGTATTTCTTAAAACATCTGGAGTCATTAGGCTTTCTGATGTACTGCGGCAATCAAATGTTCATGGTGAGAAGGGATCAGTTGAGAGAACTTGCTATGGATCGCGAACCGTATGTGCCAGCAGATCATTCAGAGGAAGATTTGCCATTTTAAGCGAACTCATTTTTATGGGTTCTAGTTCGCCAAGCATCTGTCAAGAAAGCTACTAATGAAAATCGAAACTCTGCGCTGGATGAACAACAAGCTGGAGATGATAGACCAGCGCGTTCTGCCTGCTTCATTCCAGTATCTTGCCTACGACTCCGCCGCTTCGGTAGCCGAAGGCATCCGCAGCATGGTGGTGCGCGGTGCGCCGGCCATCGGCGTGGCGGCGGCTTATGGGGTGGCGCTGGAGGCATTGCGGTTGCAGGGCGCTTCGCTCGTTGATTTTCACAGCGGCATGGAAGCCGGTTTCACCGTGCTGGAGCGCAGCCGCCCGACGGCGGTGAATCTGTTCTGGGCGTTGCAGCGCATGCACACCGTGTGGTCGATGGTGAAGGGACAAAAGAATGAGGCTGTGGCGCAGCGCCTGCTGGAAGAAGCGCACGAAATTCTCGCCGAAGATATCCGCATCAACCGTGCGATGGGTGCGTTTGGTGCGGAGTTATTGCCGGACGGCGCACGTGTGCTGACGCATTGCAATGCCGGTGCGCTGGCGACTGCCGGTTGGGGCACTGCGCTCGGTGTGTTCCGCTCAGCAGTCGAGGCTGGCAAGAAAATTTCCGTGATCGCCGACGAGACGCGCCCCTTCCTGCAAGGCGCGCGCCTGACCGCGTGGGAGATGGTGCAGGAAAATATCCCGGTGACGTTGATCACCGACAACATGGCGGGCTTCATGATGTCGCGCGGCGAGATAGATGCCGTGGTAGTAGGCACCGATCGCGTAGCGTCCAACGGCGACGTCGCCAACAAGATCGGCACCTATATGGTGGCCGTGCTGGCACGTCGCCACAACATCCCGTTCTATGTGGCCTGCCCATTGTCCACGATAGACATGAGCATCGTCGGCGGCGCGGATATCCCCATCGAGGAGCGTTCCGCCGATGAAGTAAAAGGCTTTCGCGATTACCACTGGGCGGCGGAAGGCGTCTCGATACGCAATCCTTCATTCGACGTGACGCCCGCCGAACTGGTGACTGCGCTGATTACCGAAAGGGGAGTGGTGCGGCAACCGAACCGCGACAAGTTGCGTGCGCTGTTCGGATGAAAAAATAAAAACCGGCCATTGGGCCGGTTCTCATCTGAGTGCTGTAGTTGTAATGAGGAGGCGATTTATCTGGCGACTTGTTTTTCGCGGATTTCGTCCAGCATCTTGCAGTCTATGCACAGCGTTGCTGTTGGCCGTGCTTCCAGGCGGCTGAGTCCGATTTCTATACCGCATTTTTCGCAATAGCCGTAATCGCCGCTGTCTATTTTGGCCATCATTTCGTCAATTTTCTTGATCAGTTTGCGTTCACGGTCACGGTTGCGCAATTCCAGGCTCACATCCGATTCCTGGCTGGCGCGGTCGTTCGGGTCGGCAAACACGGTGGCTTCATCCTGCATGGTATGCACCGTGCGATCTATGTCTTCGCCCAAACCAAGTTTGATGTCATTCAGGATGTTGCGAAAATGGCCCAGTTGCTTGGGGTTCATGTAAGCCTCTCCCTTTTTGGCTTTGTAGGGGGTGATTGGCTTGGTGGGTTGTACCGGCATTTATCTCTCCAAAAACGTGCAAACAAAATTTTGAAACGCGCTTTAATACCAGAAACATCGGGGTATCGCAACTTAATTCTGGCGACCACTGTAACAACAGGCAGTTGGGAGTGGCTCACAAAATGGGAACCCCCTGTTTTTTTAACATCTCCACCAACAGGATCAGGGGCAGCCCGATCAGGGCATTGGGGTCATTTCCCTCCAGACGGCTGATCAGCGCGATGCCCAGCCCTTCCGTTTTTGCGCTGCCTGCGCAGTGATAGGGTTGCTCCTTGCGCAGGTAGGATTCGATCTCATCGTCGCTGAACTCGCGGAAGCTTACCCGGTTTTCTGCCACTTCGGTTTGCATTTCGCCGGTGCGTGCATTTAACAGGGTTAATGCGGTATAAAAGACCACGCTCTTGCCGCGCATGGCGCGCAGTTGGCGCACTGCATTTTCATGGGAGAGGGGTTTCCCCATCTGTTGCCCTTCCAGCAGCGCGACTTGATCCGAGCCGATGATCAGCGCGTCCGGGTAGTTCGCCGCCGCCGCATACGCTTTTTCCCGCGAAAGCCGCCATGATGTTTTTTTGGCGTCCTCGCCGGGAAGCGGAGTTTCATCCACATTTGGCGCGGCAGTCTGAAACGGGATTTGCAGGCGTTCCAGCAGTTCGCGCCGGTAGATAGAGGTGGAGGCAAGAACAAGCAATTGAGAATTCAAGAATATTCCTTTTGCAACTT
>JAHFRC010000062.1 GCA_023259015.1 Nitrosomonadales bacterium
TGCAACCTGAACCGCATCCGGATTATTGCGTGAAACTACGGGTTTTAGCTTGCCACCATATAGCCATAGCCCCGATACAAACTACAGTGGAAAAAATAAAATAATAAGACAGGATATCTATCATTTCATACATCCTAAAGGCCCATCCAATCTTTATTGCGATGCCAATGCCCAGCAGCGGAAGAGCCACTTTCCAGTTGGCTGCAAAAAGCGTCGCCACGACCATTAAAAACAGGTAATAGTAGTGGCTAAGTTCAGTCCACATGAACGGGGTGAACAACGCGCCAAAGGCAACGGCTTGCCAAGGTTCGCATGAGATCGCCGCCGGGATAAATAGAAGCAATGCAATTGCCACCACGAGGACATAGATTGGCACCACCTTCTGCCTTGCCTCGATTATTGCCGTATTCCAGCCTTTACGCCCATGCCTTATGCTTGAGTCATAGGCAGTGGTTAATACATTTTGCAACCCGACAGTATTGACTGACAGGGTATTTGACATTCTGCTGGTGTTGCTAAAAAAATCCTTATAAGCACTCGTCCCATATACAGAGACTGCAGATGCGGCAAGGATTGCCACAGAGATCACCATTCCACCAAAGAATTTCCCGTAGGCCGCTTTAAGGGTGTGCTGCCGTTTATAGATCGCATAAAGCAGCCCGAAAAATGGTCCAAGCGCAAACACTGCCGGGAAAAGCCGCATCATGGCCGCATAGCCCAAGGCAGCACCGGCAAGCACGTAATGCCCCCGTTTCAATGCGCAAACCGACAAGATGGCCATGAATAGCCAGTCGAAGCGCAACATTGACCCCCCGATATATCCCCAGGTTTCTATGGACGCAGTGCCTACGATAACCGCTAATGCCGCTGTCGGCAGGCCAAAAGCCCAAGCCAGGCAGGCAATGCTTCCAAACAGAAAGGCAATATCAATCAGTGCGATTCCTGTCAGAGCCGAGTCGGACAATGGAATTATATTGGAAAGAAAACCTCCCACCAGCGTCCATGCCGGGGAAGCATTAAAGCCGTGGTCCTTGTGTATCTCTTCCCACATGTTCAACCCATACTTGTTAACCCCATTCCTGTCATGGAAAAACTCGATATCGCTTTTGAAAGCTTCCCAGCGGGGGGCTGAAAAATGCGACTTGCAGAAAACATCGTCGGAATAATAACGCCCTCCCGGAACAAGCCCATTGTCTTTGTCAAGGCTGAGATCCCTGACATAGCGGTAATACGCCATGCTTCTTTCTGATGGATTATTGCTTTCTGCCCCTGCTCTCGTTGTACAGGCGTAAAGCCGGGTATAGCCAAGCTCGGGAAAATACTTGGAGCCGATGTAGTAATGAAATGAATCCTGATAGTGTGGTTTTGGTGTAAACGGCTGGAAATTAACATAGGCCAGAAGCGCAAAAACTCCCAGTGCCATGAGGATATGGTTACTTGCCTTTCCCATCTGGGTGTTGGCAACTTTTGGAAATAACCTGGCTGAAATTACCCCAAAGGCTGCAACAAGGATAACGATTTTAATCAGGACCATAGTTAAATCGCTAAACAGGTCGTTCATGTTTGCTCCTAAACAAAACTCTTCCGGGAAGGATGTTGAACAGTGCAGATTCAACAAGGAAGCCCAGCTTTCTTGAGAGCAGGTAATAACCCGTGAGTTTAGCTATAGGCCCGGAGCCGGAATTGAGGGGATAAGTCAATGCATGATGCCTAGCGGCTCTACCAGTTCCTCGTGGTTCAAATGAGAAATTTGGATCTATGGCAAAAATTGCGGTTATGGTTCTGTGGTGCCCATTGCAGTTGTATTGGTTCCGCCATCCACATAGATGATTCCACCGGTGATGCCGCTGGCCAGGTCGCTGCATAAAAACGCGGCCGTATTCCCCACCTCTTCAATGGTTACATTGCGTTTCAGCGGGGCGTGTTTTTCGTTGTGGTTAAGCAATTTGTTGAAGTCTGCAATGCCTGCGGCGGCCAGTGTCTTGATCGGGCCGGCAGAGAGGCCGTTCACGCGTATGCCACGGCTGCCGAGATTCAACGCCAGATAGCGCACGCTGGCTTCCAGGCTGGCCTTGGCCAGGCCCATCACGTTGTAGTGGGGCATGGTGCGCACTGCCCCGAGATAAGTCATGGTCAGCAGTGCGGCGTTGCGCCCTTCCATCATCGGCAATGCGGCCTTGGCCATCGCCGGGAAACTGTAGGCGCTGATGTCGTGCGCGATGCGGAAGGCTTCACGGCTGAAGCCGTCGAGGAACTCTCCGGCAAGCGCCTCGCGCGGCGCATAGGCGATGGAATGCACGAAGCCGTCAAACTTGTCCCAGTGCTTGCCAAGATCGGCGAATAACTGGTCGATTTCAGCATCGCTGGATACATCACAGGGGAATACCAGATCACTGCCAAATTCGCTTGCCAGTTCAATTGCCCGGTCGCGTATGCGTTCGCCCTGATAGGTGAAAGCCAGTTCCGCACCCTCACGCTGCATGGCCTTGGCGGTGCCGTAGGCGATGGAGCGGTTGCTGAGCATGCCGGTGATCAGGATACGTTTGTTTGCCAGAAATCCCATATCGTCCCTTTGTTGAAATTATTCAGAGCGGGCGGATTATAACCGCACAATACATCATTGCGTAACCGCATCATTGCCGCGCACTGCGCCGGCCCAATCGTATATAATCCCGCGCTATTTGTTTTTACCGGAACCGACCACGCAATGCTGGAAATTTGCAACCTTGCATGCACCCGCGGAGATCACCAGCTGTTTTCCGGTTTGAGTTTTTCCCTCGCTGCCGGTGAGCTGTTGCAGGTGCAGGGAGAGAATGGGAAAGGCAAGACCAGCCTGCTGCGCACCTTGTGCGGCTTCATCACGCCTGCGGCGGGTGAAATCCGCTGGCGCGGCCAGGATATCCGCGAATTGGATGAGGAATATTACGCCGAGATGGTTTACCTCGGCCACCTGAATGCCATCAAGGATGAATTGAACGCGCTGGAGAACCTGCGCATCAGCGCAGGCCTTGCGGGCTGCGAGGTGAGCGACAAGGAGGCCATTGAGGCACTGCGCCACATGGGGTTGCGCGGCCGTGAAACTTTACCGGTCAAGGTGTTGTCCCAAGGGCAGCGCCGGCGCGTGGCGCTGGCGCGCTTGCTGGTCGGCAATGCGCCGCTGTGGATACTGGATGAACCGCTTACCGCGCTGGATGTGGGCGCGGTGGGGTTGATGCAGGAGTTGATCGGCACGCACCTGGCAAAAGATGGCATGGTGGTCTTCACCACGCACCAGCCGCTGGAAGTGGCGGGTGTGGAACTGCGGCGATTGACGCTGACATGAACCCGAAGCCTGACAACAAGAATAGGCTGTCGCTATTCGGCTTGCTGGGCCTGGTGATCAGCCGCGACTTGATGCTGGCCATGCGCCGACGCGCCGACGTGCTTACCACGCTGATTTTCTTTGTCATGGTGGTGAGCCTGTTTCCGCTTGGCGTCGGGCCGGAAGTGGACATGCTGCGCAAGATGGCGCCCGGTGTGGTATGGGTGGCCGCGTTGCTGTCTTCCATGCTGTCGCTGAACCGGATGTTTTCGGCAGATTACATCGACGGCACGCTGGAGCAGATGCTGCTGGCGCCGCAGTCCATGTCGGTGCTGGTGCTGGGTAAGATACTGGCGCACTGGATGCTGTCCGGCCTGCCGTTGATGCTGATGGCGCCCGTGCTGGGCTTGCAGTTTGACATGTCGGGGCAGGCCCTGTGGGTGCTGGTGGTAAGCCTGTTGCTCGGCACACCGATACTCAGCATGGTCGGCGCGGTCGGCGCGGCGCTGACGCTGGGTTTGCGCGGCGGCGGAGTGCTGGTTTCGCTGCTGGTGCTGCCGCTGTGTATCCCGGTGCTGATTTTCGGGACGGGCGCGGTGGAAGCCGTCACCAGCGGCATGGAGATAGCCTCGCACCTGTCCTTGCTGGGGGCGCTGCTGGTGCTGGCATTTGCGTTTACGCCTTGGGTCACGGCCATGGCATTGCGCATTTCGATGGAATAAAAATCCATATTTCATCCCAACTGCTGCGTTGCGGAAGAAATTTCTTGCTAACATATCAATCATATGTGGCGCAGCAAAATTTCTTCCACGCCTTGCATTTGGGCGAACTATGAATTTTTAAGTACTATATTTTTTACTGGAGTGACACGTTGGCTATAAACTGGTTCAAGTATTCCGCACCCTCCACCTTTTACTGGCTGGCCGGCAAGCTGGCGCCGTGGTTTGCCTGGCCGTCCGCGGTACTGTTTGCCGTCGGCCTGTATATCGGTTTCTTCGTGGCGCCCACCGATGCGCAGCAGAGTGAAGCCTATCGCATCATTTTCCTCCACGTGCCGGCCTCCATCATGTCCATGTTCATTTACCTGGTCATGGCGTGCTACGCTGCCGTAGGGTTGATTTTCAATACGCGCCTGTCATCAATGATGGCTTCCGCGCTGGCGCCGACAGGCGCGCTGTTTGCCTTCATCTCGCTGTGGACCGGCGCACTGTGGGGCAAACCGATGTGGGGCACCTGGTGGGTGTGGGATGCGCGCCTCACCTCCGAACTCATATTGCTGTTCCTTTACTTCGGCTTTATCGCGCTGCACGCCTCGATTGACGATCCGCGCCGTGCGGACCGCGCCAGCGCGCTGCTTGCCATCATCGGCTCGGTCAACGTACCGATCATTTATTTCTCGGTGAAGTGGTGGAACACCCTGCATCAGGGTTCCACCGTAAAATTCACCGGCACCAGCATGCATGCCGCCATGCAGCAAGCCATGTTCACCGTGCTGGTCGCGTGCTGGTTTT
Organism: Nitrosomonadales bacterium; assembly: GCA_023259015.1. Classification (GTDB taxonomy): domain Bacteria; phylum Pseudomonadota; class Gammaproteobacteria; order Burkholderiales; family Gallionellaceae; genus CAITJF01. The sequence continues at coordinate 4,813 of JAHFRC010000062.1, forward strand.
ATGCCATTGCAGTGGCGCTGGCGCGTGTGCGCAGCATCATCCTGGAACGCGAACGCAATACCCAGTGGGTGGCCGAATTGCCGGAGGCGCGGTCATGACACGATGCGCCAGCCCTCTATCCAACTTTCCCCCAGAGGGGGAAAGAGCGATCGCCTCCTCTCCCGCAAGCGGGAGAGGATTGAGGAGAGGGGAGGCGACGGGTGCGGGAATGACCGCACAGCACCTCCTCCCGCAATCTGCTGGCTTCGCCAGTAACGTGTCGGAGGTGCGGTCATGAACTGGGGCGAATTTTTTGCCATGAAGGGCTATGGCTTTTATGTATGGGGCTCATACGGCGTGGCGCTGCTGATATTCATTATTGAAATTGTGCTGGTGCGCCACAAGAGGAACATCACCCTGCAGCAATTGCGCCTGCTGCGCGATGCAGAAAAAGAGGAAGAAGGAACAACATGAAACCGCGCCAGAAAAGATTTGTATACATCATCGTTGCCATTGTTGCACTGGGGGCAGCCGTGGGGCTGGTGCTGTATGCGCTGAAAAACAACGTCAGCCTGTATTTCACCCCGACCCAGATTTACAACAAGGAAGCCCCGCAAGGCCGCAATTTCCGCATCGGCGGGCTGGTGGAACCCGGCAGCGTCAAGCGCCAGAGCGATGGCGTGACGGTGCATTTCAGCATAACCGACAATTCGCGCAGCCTGCCGGTGATCTACAAGGGCATCCTGCCGGATCTGTTCAAGGAAGGCAAAGGAGTGGTGGCGCAGGGAAAAATCGAAGCCGACAACCTGTTCCATGCCGAGGAGGTGCTGGCCAAGCACGACGAAAATTACATGCCGCCAGAGGCCAAGGATGCGCTGGACAAGGCTGCCAAAACCAAGTCTGATGCCGCTTCAGCCGTTGCTGCGCCGGCAACCGGCAAGTAACTTGATTGAGCATGCATAGCAGCAGGCAATGGGCCTGCTGCTGTCCATGCGGACCGAAACTGAATGATGCGTTCCATAATCCCGCTGCTTGCCATTGTTGTGATCTCGGTGCTCCTGTACCAGGGTTTCAATGCCCGCCCGCGTGAAAACATATCGCCGCTGGTTGGCAAGCCGGCGCCTGCTTTTACGCTGCCGCAGTTGCATGAGCCGGATAAGAAATTTTCGCCGCAGGACATGCTGGGCAAAGTGTGGCTGCTCAACATCTGGGCCTCGTGGTGTGTTTCCTGCAAGGAAGAGCACAGCGTATTGCTGGCGCTGGCGCGGCAAAATGTGGCGCCGCTATATGGCCTGGACTACAAGGACAAGCGTGAGGATGGCGCGGCTTGGCTGGCGAGCGGAGGCAACCCCTACGTGTTGAACGTGTCGGATACGGAAGGCAGCATCGGCAATGATTATGGCGTGAGCGGCGTGCCGGAAACCTATGTCATCGACAAACAGGGTGTCATCCGCTACAAACAGTCCGGCGTCATTACCCCGCAAGGCCTCAAGGAAAAAATCCTGCCGCTTGTCGCCGAACTGCAAAATATAAAATAACCATACATGATCCTGTTCTGGATAATTCTCGCACTATTGCTGGCAGTTGCATTGCTGTTCGTAGTGTTGCCGCTGTGGCGCAACCCGGAAAAAAATAACCGGGTGCGGCGCGATGTCGCCAACCTGGAAATTTTTCGCGACCAGATTGCCGAGATGGATGCCGACCTGCGCAGTGGCCTGCTCACGCCGGATCTGTATGAGCAGGGCAAGCGCGAACTGCAGGCGCGTTTGCTGGAAGATGTAAAACCTCCTGAAGGAGGCGGCAATCTTTCGCCGGGCAATACGCAAAAAACGATGGCGATCGGGTTGGCTGCATTGCTGACACTCGCGGCGGCTGGTTTGTACTGGAAGGTCGGCAACCGGGATGCCTTGCTGCCCCAGGTTGGGCATTCCAGTGCGGATGGTTCCGGGGCAAAAAGCTCGGGAGCCGCACTCAAGGAGCTGGAGCTTAAACTGGCGCAGAATCCGCAAGACCTGGATAACATGCTGCTCCTGGCGCGCTCCTATGTGGAGTTGGAGCACTATGCGGATGCCGCCAAAACATATGACCAGCTGACCAAACTGGTGCCAAACGAAGCGCAGTTGTGGGCCGAATTCGCCGATGCGCTGGCGATGGCGAACGGGCAAAACCTGGCCGGACATCCCACGCTATTGCTGGATAGGGCATTGAAGCTTGATCCGGATAACCCCAAGGCGCTTGCCATGTCCGGCTTTGCGGCCATGGGGCGCGGCGATTATCCCGCCGCTATCCGCCACTGGGAGAGGGTGCTCAAGCAGGTGCCCAAGAATTCAGAAGATGCAAAAATGATCGAGGACGGCATCCGCCAGGCGCGCGAACTTGTAGCACGGGGCAACAAGCCCGCAATTGCGCAGCGCAAGCCGGCGGCAGAGGAGAAGAAGCCTGCAACTGCGGGCAGCGAACGCATCACCGGCACGGTTACAATGAGCGTCGCACTGGCGGGGAAAGCCAAACCGACTGACACGCTGTTTGTGGTGGCGCGCGCGGTGGAAGGGCCGAAGGCTCCGCTGGCCGTTATCCGTGTGCTGGTGAAAGACTTGCCCTTACAGTTTGTATTGGACGACAGCATGGCAATGACGCCGCAAACGAAGCTGTCAAACTTCGACAGGGTGGTGGTACTTGCCCGCGTGTCCATATCCGGCGATGCCATACCGCAACCCGGCGATTTGCAGGGGGCGAGCGGCATTTTAAAGCCCGGCAGCAGCGGCGTGAAAATCAGCATAGACAGCGTAGTGAAAACCCCATAAGCCACACTCCGAAACTGTAGGCTGGCGGCCTGAATATTTCTTATTTTCGCCGGTAAGTGACGAAGTGATACTCCAGCGGCTGCGGCGTTTCCTGATGGCGTATTTCGCGTGACACTTCCTGCCACGCATCGCGGTCGAATTCCGGGAAGTGCGCATCGCCCTCCACGTCCTGCCGGATTTCGGTGATGTAGAGCGTGCCCACCAGCGGCAATGCTTGCTCATAAAGCTCCGCGCCGCCGACCACGAAAATTTTATCGTCGCCCGCGCAAGCGGCAAGCGCCTCATCCATTGAGTGCGCCATGGTGCAGCCATCAATTTTCAAACTGCGGTCGCGCGTCACCACTACCGTCGTGCGGCCCGGCAGCGGCTTGCCGATGGAATCGAAAGTCTTGCGCCCCATGATCATGTGATGCCCCATGGTGAGCGCCTTGAAGTGTTTCAGGTCTTCCGGGATGCGCCAGGGCATGGTGTTGTTGATGCCGATGGTGCGGTTTGCCGCCATGGCCACGATGATGGAAAGGCAGGATCGAGGATCGAGGATCGGGGATTGAGCGGGTGTGGCGGGCATGATGACTATTCGGTTTTTTCGGATAACGATTTTTTCAGGCCGGTAAGCATCTTGCCGATTTCATCCATTTGCTTCAGCAATATAGCGGCTTTGTCTTCCTGAATGAAATTTAACCTGACGGCAATTTGAGTTTGTGTCTCAAGTTCCATCAACGAACCATAAGCGATGGAAAGGTGGTTGAGATAAGCGCCGGTCGCTTTCCGGCCATGACCTTCGGCGATATTGGAAGGTATGGAAACCGCAGCGCGTCTGGCTTGAGAAGAAAGCCCAAAGCGCTCTTCGCTTGGAAACGAAGCGGTGGTTTTGTAAATCTCCGTAACCAGATACATCGCCTTCTGCCAAACAACCAGCTCACTATATTTCATCCACCACCCCGATCCTCGATCCTAAACCGCCACCGGCGCCTTGATTGCGGGATGCGGGTCATAGCCTTCGAGCGTGAAATCCTCGAACTTGAAACTGAAAATATTTTTCACGCCGGGATTGATGCGCATCACCGGCAATGTGTGCAGCTCGCGCGACAGTTGCAGATGGGTCTGCTCCATGTGGTTGAGGTACAGGTGCGCATCACCGAAAGTGTGCACAAAGTCACCCGGCTTGAGGCCGCACACTTGCGCCATCATCAGCGTGAGCAAGGCGTAGGAAGCGATGTTGAACGGCACGCCGAGAAATATGTCCGCGCTGCGCTGGTAAAGCTGACAGGATAATTTCCCATCAGCCACATAAAACTGGAAAAACGCGTGGCAGGGCGCGAGCGCCATCTTGTCGAGTTCGCCGACGTTCCACGCCGAGACAATCAGGCGGCGCGAATCTGGGTTCTTCTTGATCTGCTCTACCACTTCGGTAATCTGGTCTATGGTGCGCCCATCCGCCGTGCCCCACGAACGCCATTGCTTGCCGTACACCGGGCCGAGGTTGCCTTGCTCATCCGCCCATTCGTCCCAGATCGAGACGCCGTTTTCCTTGAGATATTTGATGTTGGTGTCGCCCTGCAAAAACCACAGCAGTTCGTGGATGATGGATTTCATGTGGCACTTCTTGGTGGTGACCAACGGGAAGCCGTCTTGCAGGTTGAAGCGCATCTGGTAACCGAACACGCTCACCGTGCCGGTGCCGGTGCGGTCGGATTTTTTCGTGCCGTGATCCAGCACGTGTTGCATCAAATCGAGATATGGGCGCATGGTATGGTTCGCAGGGTTGCGGCGTCGGTCGACGCATTTTCAAAGACGTAATGCTAGCACAGGAAGGCATGCTCACCGGTGGTGCATGGACGGAAGGATGGGATTCAAAGTGATGTGGAATGCCAATTTTCTTGGTTCACCGACACATTCACTGTAGTTTTTTACTAGCATAAGCTCATATCCAACTTGCCACAATGAAACAGAATTCTTGCACGATAGTTAGTGAAGTTGCGAAATCCTCTGGCGTTGGCC
>JAHFRC010000063.1 GCA_023259015.1 Nitrosomonadales bacterium
AATAACCTGCTTTAACTTCGCACTGATTTGGCACTGTGCAATTTTTCAGTAATTGCGGGCGATTTTAGCGTTAACTCCGCCAGATTACTGCCTATTTTTTCAGGTACCTGCCGTTTATGCTATTACTGGTTTATTTTTCGTATCGTCTGGACAACGGCCCAAAGCACATCATGTTGTACGCCAGATTTATCATGCCAACCCAGACCTTCGCGCAATCACCTATCTGAATGAGCTTGGCAGTGCGTTCTGCTATATCAAAAAAACCTGGTTATCTTTGTTGTCATTCATCATAAGCACCCGCGTTTTAATATTGGTCTTGGATGCCCGCAAAAGCCCGGTAATGCACTAGTTGCTACCGCAAATGGCTTATTACATCACGACGCTCCAACAGCAAGTCACCCCACTTTTCTACCCAACAGCACAGGTGATCAAAACCCGGAACCATGACGACCTCGGGACGGCGATCCAAAGGGAATCGAGACGCGTATGCATCAACCATGGCCCTGCTGATTACTGCATCGCGTTCACCGACAAAATGCAGTTGCGGTACATCCTGCAGCGCCCGCCATCCATCCGCCGGATTCAGTGATCCCTCCAGCGGTGAAACGCGATGATGCTCCGTCCATGCACGATGATCAAGATTCCCCGCCACGGTAATGAGCTGAACAACATCCTTGCGCCTGGCCGCCACCAAAGCCGCTACTGCACCGCCGCCAGAATAACCCACAAGCACCAGCTTGCTCGCGCCGAAACGCTGCTTGAGCGCGCTGATCGCCTGATCGCTCGCTTCAATCACCTCTGGAGCAAAACGCCGATTGGTCCAATAAGTTTGCCTGCAATTTCTTGCTTCGCCCGGCTCGACATACTGACAGGGACGCGCCAGATAAACTGCAGCACCTAGGGGGTGGTGAATAGCCAATTCCAAACTAACCGGATGCAGCGGTGTGGGATCGTCAGAAGCCTGTGAATCGGACAGCCAAGCAAGCCCGTCTCCTTCGATGTACACGGCCAACACATCCGCCTGCAAAATGGGTTTCGAAGCATATGCCGCAAGCACAAACTGTTCTGTAGGCAAGCGTAATTGCTGCCAATCATGCGCGATGGCAAGCATATCGGCGTGTTGTCGGCGTTCTTGCGGGTTAACATTCACGCAAGAGACAAGGGCAAACAGCCCGATCAGCAACCCAAAATAATTTCTGGACATTTTACCAAGATGGTTTATGGATATTTTGCTAGACTGCCCTTGTTTAACTGACCATGCGCTTATGAACTAACATGCACCATAAACCCCAACAAACTGCGTCCGCACCCAATATCCTGCTATCCCGCAGACCCTAATGCCATCCTGAAAAATTCCGGTAGCGCAGGCCCTTAATCTGACTGCGCAGTAAGTTGATGCGGGCCAGCCACAAGCAGCCGAGGCCATTCTACGACAAATTCTGCAACAGCCGCCGGAACACGCGGCGGCCTTGCACCTGATAGGCGTGCTGGCGCACAAGACTGGCAAAACCGGACTCGCCGTCGAACTCATCGGCAAAGCCACCGGAATACAGCCCAATGTCGCGCAATTCATGCAAATACTCATGCAAGCCCGATGCATCCCCCAGATATTGCTGGATGACCTGCCCTTTACACTTTGCTGCAAGGCGCAGTTGCACCTCGTCCAATACCAGATAGACCCCACGTGAGGAAAATCCGTCCAACGAAGATGGCTTGCCCGGATTGACTTGAGATAAAGTTGCCGGGCATGGCCGAGGTTGATTATCGAGCACACGCCGTATATGATTCAAGGCTATTTAATTCCGGCTTGCATGATGAATACGAATAATCCAGTGGCAATCATGGCTGCTGGAAAATTACATGGCCTGTATCAGCGTCTGTATTTAATTCAAAATTCAAGCCCAATATTTTCCAATCCAATGACAACCGTAAATTACCTGCGTACTTCTTTACCTGCATGGCGCACACCACCCGAACCGCTACGTACTGCCGTTATCGGTGTTTTAACCGGCGAAGGCATCGGACTGGAAATCATTTCCGTCACCCTTGCGCTGCTGGAACAACTGAAGGCCCACACTTCGCGGTGTTTCGAGTTGCGCCAGGGAGGGCGCATAGGCAAGGATGCACTGGAAAGGGTGGATATCGCGGCGGTGCGGAAAAATATCGGTGGCATGTACTTTGGCGAGTGGGTGCAACGCAGCAATGCATCCGGCGGCGGTGCTTGTGCGTCACCGTCAAACCGGGTGGTGTGCCGGCTATCAGCGCACTGTGGGAAGAAAAAGCTAAACACCTGGCGCAATCCCGTGAGGTTCAGGTGGATATCATGGGGATAGATAACGCAACTTACCAGTTGATCGCCAACGCCCGGCAATTCGACGTGATAGTATCGCCCAACATGTTCGGTGACGTTTTGGCCGATTGCGGCGCTCTGCTGCTCGGGTCGCGCGGCATGTCGTTTTCCGGCAATTTCAGCGCAAAGGGATACGCCGTATATCAGACTGGCCACGGTGCGGCGCACGATATCGCTGGCGCCGATGTGGCCAATCCGATCGGGCAAATAAATTCGCTGTCCATGCTGTTGCGCGAGAGCTTTGCCTGGCCGGAAGCTGCTAAAGCGCTGGAAACGGCAGTCACAACCACACTGGCCCAGGGTTACCCGCCACTCATGATTCCAAGGGTGGTGGGAACCCGCGAACTCGGTCATCGTATCGGCGTAACGCTTGCCGAGCAACATCGATGGTGTGATGCTATAAGAGAGTTCCTGAGATTCACATTTCGTCCCGGCAATAAATTTGCATAAGGTTTCAATATGAAAAAAGTTATCATTTTTGGCGTCGGTAATTTTTCCAGCCTTGCATGGTATGTGCTGTCCCACGACAGCGCTTATGAGATGGTTGCTTTCACGGTGGATGCCGCTTATATCGATAAAAGATCTCATCACGGATTGCCCGTAATAGCGTTTGAAAACCTGATTGAAACCTATCCACCTGAGGATTTTGCGCTCATCATTCCGCTGGGGCCACGTCGGGTCAATGCACTTCGGGCTGAACGCTATCTCAAGGCCAAAGCCATGGGATACAGTTTCGTTTCCTATGTTTCATCGCGTGCGCTCATATGGCCAGACCTGCAGGTTGGCGAAAACTGCATGATCTACGAAGGCGTCATCATTCAGCCGTTCGCGCGCATTGGTGACAATTGCATTCTCCGCAGCGGCTGCAACATCTCCCATCATGCGGATGTCGCCGATCATGTTTTCATCGCTAACGGCGCCTTGATAGCCGGGAAGACGAAGATAGGTGAGCGCTGTTATCTTGGCCTTGGGGCCATAGTCCGGGATAACGTAACGGTTGCCGACCGCTGCATATTGGGCGCAGGTGCCGTAGTGGTCGCCGACACAGAGGCAGATGGCCTCTATGTCGGCGTGCCCGCCAAGCGCCGCGCGCTACCAGCAGAATAAGTGAAAACATCTAATGAACTTTCCCCCACTCATCATTAATCTGGCACCCACTGGCGCGATGGCGACCGCCGACAAGAACCCTCACCTACCATTGACAGAGGAAGCGATTATTGCAGATGTGTTGGCTGGCGCCCGCCTTGGCGCCAGCATGGCCCACCTGCATGTCAGGGATGCGGCCGGCCAGCCCAGCAGCGATCACGAACGCTTTCGACAAGTGATTGAAGGTATTCGCGCAACCCCCGAAGGGCGCGAACTGACTGTCTGTGCCAGCACCAGTGGCCGTCACGGGCAAACGCTGGAACAGCGCGCAGCAGCGCTCGATTTGACCGGGATTGCCAAGCCGGACATGGCCAGCCTGACACTAGGCTCGCTTAATTTTGTCAATGATGTAAGCGTCAATTCTCCCGACGCCATTCGTTTCCTCGCTTCAAAGATGCGTGATCGCGGTATCAAACCGGAACTGGAAGTGTTCGATCTTGGCATGCTCCATTTCGCCAAGGCATTGATTGCAGAAGGCCTGATCCAGCCACCGTATTATTTCAACCTGCTGCTTGGAAATATTGCGGGCGCGCAAGCAGACTTTTCAGATATATCCGCGCTTGTGCAACAGTTGCCGCCCAATGCGGTGTGGGGGCTGGCTGGCATAGGCAAATCCCAGAAGCACGCGATGGGCATAGGATGCGTGATGGCGCCGGCCGTTCGCACCGGACTCGAAGACAACTTATGGCAAGACACCCATCCCCGCCTTCCGGCATCGAATGCGGGTCTGGTGAACTGGCTGGTAGAATTAGCGCGAGCTTATGGGCGTCCGCTGGCTGCTCCGGCAGAAGTAAGGCGCCTGCTTGGCATTGCGCGATAGATACTTTCAGGCTGCTCCATACAATCAAGAAACCTCAACAGACCATACCTGGCACCAACGACCTGTCCGCCCTACATGCTTAAAAGATGCCATCCCAAAAAATTCCGGTAGTGCAGGCCCTCAATCTGGCCGCGCGGCAAATTGATGCGGGCCAGCCACAAGCAGCCGAGGCCATTCTACGACAGATTCTGCAACAGCAGCCGGAACACGCGGCTGCCTTGCACCTGATGGGTGTGCTGGTGCACAAGGCTGGTAAAACTGGACTCGCCGTCGAACTCATCGGCAAAGCCATCGGAATACAGCCCAATGTCGCGCAATTCCATTCCAACCGTGGCGAAATGTGCCGCATGCTCAAACGGCTGGACGAAGCCATCCACCACGGCGAGCAAGCGGTCAGGCTCAACCCGGATCAGGCTACCGCCCACAGCAACCTGGGTGTCGCCTATTACGACAAGAATGACTACGGTCGCGCCGCAGCCTGCCAGAAAACAGCCCTTGAACTCGACCCATCGCTGATCCAGGCATGGAACAACCTCGGCAGCATCTGGAACAGGCTCAAGGATGCCGAAGGCGCCATTGCATGTTACCGCAAGGTGCTGGAAATCGTCCCGGATAGTGCAGAAACCATGAACAACCTGGGCCTCACCCTGCTGGAGCAAGGCTCGCACTCCGAAGCCAAAGCCAGCTACCGGCAAGCGCTAAAGATCAATCCGAATTACGCCGAGGCGCATAGCAATCTGCTGTTTGTACTGGTTCACGATGCGGCGACTTCCGCCGCTGAACTATCGGCCGCATACCAGGCATTCGAACAGCAGTTCGGGGAGCCGCACCGCGCTGCATGGCGGCCCCATGCCAACGACCGTAACCTGCACCGGCGCCTGAGGGTGGGATTTGTCTCTGGAGACTTGCGCAATCACGCGGTGGCGCGCTTCATCGAGCCGGTATGGCATGCACTGGATCGGCAAAATCTGGCGGTCATAGCCTACAGCACTCATGCTGAGACAGATGACTGCGCCCGCCAACTCAAGATGCTGACAGACGAATGGATAGATGCCGCCCCTCTCTCCAACAGTACGCTGGCGGAGCGTATCCGTGCCGATGGTATCGATATCCTCATCGACCTTTCCGGCCACACCGCCCATAACCGGCTGCAAGTTTTTGCCCGCAAGCCTGCTCCCATCCAGGCTACATGGATTGGTTACCCCGGCACCACCGGCCTGCGCGCCATGGATTACCGGATATCCGATCCTTACCGCATGCCGCCGGGAATGGAGGCGCAATTTGTGGAAAAGGTGGTTAGGCTGCCCAGCAGCGGAACCTTCGCCCAATTGACAGATGCCCCGACAGTCAATGAATTGCCGGCACTGACTCGCGGCCATGTGACTTTTGGCAGTTTTCAGCGGCCGGACAAATTGAGTAATGCAACGTTGGCGCTTTGGAGTAAGGTGCTTAAAGCTATGCCAGAACCAAGGATGCTGATCGGCGCAGCCAGTGACCCAAACCTACAAAGCCGTCTGGCCGGATATTTTGCCTCCCATGGCATAGCATCGTCACGGCTGGACTTTTACCCGCAGGTCAGCATGAACGACTATATGGCGCTGCACCACAAAGTGGATATTTTGCTGGACACCTACCCTTACCCGGGCGGAACAACAACCAATCACGGTTTATTGATGGGTGTTCCCACACTCACCATGGTCGGAGAATCTGTTGTGACGTGGCAAGGCGCCGCTACACTGATGCGTCTGGGCATGGGTGATTGGGTCGCGCACGACGAAGCCGCTTTTGTTGGCCTGGCTCAGCAATGGGCCGCGAACCTGCCTGCTCTTGCCACGTTGCGCTCCGGGCTGAGGCAGCGTTTTTTGACTACCCCCCTGAACCACCCAGAGACGGTCGCACGCGGGCTGGAGGCGGCGTTGCGCATCATGTGGCAGCGCTGGTGCGAGGGATTGCCGGCGGAAAGTTTCCAGGTAGACAATAAGTAAATTACACTCTCTTTTTGTTACGCGTGACCGTCCGGCCATAAATGTACAATAGCTTACCCATAACCTTTTCATTAAATGCACTGCCTAGCGAGCTACGCTTTGTGGCCTTCAGCCTGACAACTGTTAACCTGCCATCTTCATCTACGGAGCCATTATGCCCCTAGCCGCTTATCTCAACGACACCCCAATTTTCGGTATGCGTGTTTTTGTGCATGCCTCTGCGCAAATTATCGGGAATGTGCGCATCGGCGACGACAGCTCAATCTGGTGCAACACGGTATTGCGCGGCGATGTGAATCACATTGTGATCGGGCAGTGCACCAACTTGCAGGATCTCACAATGGGGCATGTTTCCCACAAGACTTCAGACAAACCGGATGGTTCACCCCTGATTGTCGGGGATTATGTGACTGTCGGGCACTCCGTCATTCTCCATGGCTGCACCATCGGAAACGAGTGCATGATCGGGATGGGTGCGGTCATCATGGATGACGCCATTGTTCCCGACAGGGTAATGATAGGCGCAGGCAGTTTGGTCCCGCCTGGCAAGGTGCTGGAAAGCGGGATGCTGTATGTGGGGCGTCCCGTGAAAACCGTCCGTGTGCTGACGCCTGAAGAAATCGCCTACCTGAAATACTCAGCCGAGCATTATGTGGAAATAAAGAATAATTACCTGAAAAGCAGCAGTTGAGCGAATATCAGTGAAACCTTCATGGCTGGCAACAATAGCGCGATTGCGCGAGTTTGAAGAAATTGTGGATGTGCGCTCGCCATCCGAATATGCCGAAGACCACATCCCCGGCGCCACCAATTGCCCGGTGCTGGACGATGCCGAGCGCGTGCGCGTCGGCACGCTATACCAGCAATCTCCGTTTGAGGCCAAGAAAATAGGCGCTGCACTGGTCGCGCGCAACATTGCGCGCCATCTTGAAACAAAGTGGCTGGATAAACCCAGAACATGGCATCCGCTCATCTATTGCTGGCGCGGCGGGCAACGCAGCAGCGCGATGACGCACATCCTGCGTCAGGTCGGCTTTGCCGCCGAACAGCTCGAAGGCGGTTACAAGAGCTATCGCCAGCATGTACGGGAACAATTGCTGGTGCTGCCCGCAAAATTTTCCTACCGCGTATTGTGCGGGTTGACCGGCAGCGGCAAGAGCCGCCTGCTGGCCGCGTTGCAACAGGCTGGCGCGCAAGTGCTGGATCTGGAATCCATTGCGCGGCATCGCGGCTCAGTGCTGGGCGACATGCCAAATGAGGCGCAGCCCTCACAAAAAGGTTTCGATAGCCTGTTGCTGTCAAGCCTAAAATCTTTCGATCCCGCACTGCCGGTATATGTCGAGTCAGAAAGCAAGAAAATCGGTGCGCTGCGCATTCCCGATACGCTTATCCAGACCATGTGGGACAGCCCGTGCATTCGACTGGAAAACCCGCTTGCGCTGCGTGTGGCGCTGCTGCGCGAAGACTATGCGCACTTCCTGTTTACCCCGGATCTGCTTGCGGCAAGCCTCAACCGTTTGCAGGGAATGTACGCCAACGAGCTGCTAGTGCACTGGCACTCGCTGTGCAAGGCGCATGCATGGGGCACGTTCATCGCCGAACTGCTGGAGCGGCATTACGACCCCGCCTACAACAAATCCATACGCAGGAACTACGCGAATTACGATAACGCGCATGCCCTCGTCCTTAACAGGTTGAGCGAACAGGAATTCAACCTACTGGCCAAAGAAGCGCTTGCCTTGCCGGATGATTTTGTCAACAATAGCGGCAGTTCAACCTGAGAAAATTATTTCACCACGAAGGACACGAAGATCACGAAGGTTTTGAAAATAGTTGCATAACACTTTAACTATCACTCAAAAAAGTAAACTCTTGCTCTTCTTCGCGCACTTCGTGCTCTTCGCGGTTCAATTGCAGTTTTAAAGTTCACAGGAGTTTTGATGCACGATCAGGTTTGTCGCCGATTTCACCCTCCATGCCGCCGGGCTGCTTTCAATCTCGCTGCCAATTAGTGCAATCCCCATAAATCCAAGGAGCATTATGCAAGCCCGCAAGACATCCTCCACCCCGAATGCCGCCACCAAGCTTTTCGTGCTGGATACCAATGTGCTGATGCATGACCCAACCAGCCTGTTCCGTTTCGAGGAACATGACGTCTACCTGCCAATGTTCGTGCTGGAGGAACTGGATAACGGTAAGAAAGGCATGTCTGAAGTTGCGCGCAATGCGCGCCAGGCCAGCCGCTTTCTCGATACGATAGTCAGCGAAACTGCACACGATATCGGGCAGGGTATCCTGCTGCAGGAACATAACGGCGGAGCCGCCACCGGACGCCTGTTCCTGCAAACCGAGTTCATCCACCACGAGTTGCCGCCCACGCTGGAACATGGCAAGGCTGACAATGCCATTCTCGGCGTGCTGATTTTCCTGCAAAAGCAGCAGCCCAAACGCTCGGTGATCCTGGTCAGCAAAGACATCAACATGCGCATCAAGGCACGCGCGCTGGGGCTGTCCGCACAGGATTACTACAATGACAAGGTGCTCGAAGACACCGACCTGCTCTACACCGGAGTGCTGACGCTGCCCGAGGATTTCTGGGACAAGAACGGCAAGGACATGAAGTCGGGCATTCAGGACAGCCATACTTTTTACAACATCAAGGGGCCGCTGTGCCACGACCTGCTGGTGAACCAGTTCGTATATCAGGAAAACGGCGGCAACCCGTTTTATGCCGTAGTGGCCGCACAGGAAGGCAACACCGCCACACTGCGCACGCTAACCGATTACACCCACCACAAAAATGCCATATGGGGTATCACCGCGCGTAACCGCGAACAGAATTTCGTGCTCAACCTGCTGATGAACCCGGAAATCGATTTCGTCACTCTGCTCGGCCAGGCGGGCACCGGCAAGACGCTGCTGACGCTGGCTGCCGGACTGATGCAGACCCTGGAGCGTAAGCTGTATTCAGAAATCATCATCACCCGCGTCACCGTCCCGGTGGGTGAAGACATTGGCTTCTTGCCGGGCACCGAGGAAGAAAAAATGACGCCGTGGATGGGCGCACTGGACGACAACCTGGACGTGCTCAACAAGCCAGATGAGGAAAGCGGCGAATGGGGGCGCG